>CAYXAN010000007.1:0-7729 GCA_964461705.1 uncultured Sarcina sp.
GATCCGGCAGACAACCGATCGATACACTACATCCAAGATGGTAAGGGCAAAATGTGACCGATCTGTCATGAAATTGTGATGAATATGTGAAGGGCGCGAAGGAAGCGCGGAAGGATGTAAACTTCTACGTACAGAGGGAAGGCTGCAGCAAAAGCTGCAGCCCGTTTATGAAAACTGTTTGTCATATTCTGCAGATTTCGTGAGTTTGTTGGATTACTGTTTTAACGGCACACGGCATGAAATCCCGGCCTTTTCCTCGCTCCAGGACAGGCGGTGCAGGTGGCCCTTCTGGTTCAGCTCTTCAAACCGATTCTGCCGCAGGGCTTCATATAAGATAATCGCAACGGAGTTTGAAAGGTTCAGGGAACGAATGTCACCCCACATGGGAATGCGGATGCAGGACGCAGGATGCTGCACCAGTATTTCCTCCGGGATTCCGGCAGATTCCTTTCCGAACATGATGTAGTCATTGGGACCAAAGGAAACGTCGGCATAGCACTGCGGTGCCTTTGTGGTGGCAAACCACAGGTGCGGCGCGGCAGCGTCTTGCGCTGCAGTGCCTTCTGCAGCGCCGTTTGTTTGGTACGCATTCAAAGGAAATGCAGTATCGGACGAGCCGCAGAATGTTTCGCCGGCAAACTGAAGCTTTGGGTGCAGCGCGAGGAAGGATTCATAATCCACGTACCGATGCAGATCCAGCTTGCTCCAGTAGTCCATACCGGCACGCTTGAGATACTTATCGCTCAGCTGAAAGCCAAGAGGCTCAATCAGATGCAGGCCGGAGCCGGTGGCGACGCAGCTGCGGCCGATGGCTCCGGTGTTAAAAGGAATTTCAGGCTCATGCAATACAATCTGAATCATGGTATCCTCCCCAACAGTATCCAACGAGATTACCATTATGGCACATCGGGGCAATGCTTGCATCTTTGCCTGGAAATTCGTATACTGAAATGGTTCGTCTCGGGGCGTAGCTCAGCTTGGCCAGAGCGCCTGGTTTGGGACCAGGAGGCCGCAGGTTCGAATCCTGTCGCCCCGATGCATGAAAAAACTTGGTTTTATTGGGAACTGTAATGTCCCCGACAGGACAAAATTTCAATTGTTCCGTTGCTTATTCGGTACACCAGGCGGTTTGTCTCATCGATACGTCTGCTCCAGAATCCACTGAATTCCCCTCTTAGTGGCTCCGGCTTTCCAATTCCGTCAAAATTGTCCCGTTCATTTCCTTTATTAGCGCATTGATGCGTCTCAACGTTTTCTTGTCTTGAGTCTCCCAGTACAAGTACCCAGTACAAGTAATCGTTCCACGCCTCATCGAACCAAACCTTATGCATCAATCATCCACCTCGATAAGATCGTGTTCCACGCCTTTTCCTTCATTTAATGCTGCAACGCCGTGTCGTAAATGGCGCAGGTTGCTTTCCGAGTAAAACGGATCTTTAGAAATTTCGAATGGTATCCTGCATTCATTTCCAAGCTTGACTAGGTATATGTTGATGGCCGTCGCAAGAGGAATCCCAAGCTCCTTGCACGCTTGCACTGCTCTTTCTTTTACGTCATCGTCCACGCGAAGATTGATCTGTGTCATAGGTTATCACCTCCATACGAAAAGTATAGTACCACCTTCTTTTGACTACAAGTAATTTACTATATATATACTAGCAGCATTGATTTACGCTCCCGTCCCTCATTGCCTGTCGGGGACGGGAGCGTGAGGCGCTTGGCGGCGGGAGGAAGAGCGGGTAAGTGAGCAGTATATCATCAGCATTCTCAGTGAAAGCAGTACACTTCTCGTGTAAACGTGTAAAATAGAGGTGTCGCCCCGATGAATGGACAAGACGCGCGGCAACAATAAAAGAACATCAAAGGAACATCAAAGGAACTGGTATGGACAATCGTCTCACTTCAGGAAGTGTCTTTCGCAATATCCTTCGTTTTTCACTTCCGTATCTGTTATCTTATCTTCTGCAGACCCTGTATGGTCTGGCGGATCTGTTTATCATCGGACTGTTTGACGGCGTGGCAGGCACCACGGCGGTTTCCGTCGGTTCTCAGGTGATGCACATGCTGACGGTCATGATCGTGGGTCTTGCCATGGGAACGACGGTGAGCATCGGACAGGCCGTAGGGAAAAGGGATGAAAGGTCGGCAGAGCGGTGCATCGGAAATTCCGTCACGCTGTTTTTGGCGTTGTCGGTGGTTCTGACCGTTTTGCTCGAGCTGCTGGTGCAGCCCATCGTCTCGGTGATATCTACGCCAAAGGAGGCAGCGGCGGGAACCGCAGCCTATCTTGTGATCTGCTTTGCCGGGATTCCGTTTATCACGGCGTACAATATCATCAGCTCCATCTTCCGCGGTCTGGGCGATTCCAGACATCCGATGTATTTCATTGCGGTTGCCTGCGCCGTGAACATCGGATTGGACTTTTTTTTCATGGGTGCAATGAAGCTCGGCCCTGCGGGAGCTGCGCTGGGAACCATCCTGGCGCAGGCGGTGAGTGTGCTGACGGCGTTGTTTTTTGTCAGGAGATTTCATCTGGTTGCCCTTCATAAGGAGGATTTGCGGCCAAATGCATCCGTGATGGGCAGGATTGTGCAGATTGGTCTTCCCATCGCGCTGCAGGACGGCCTGATTCAGGTGGCATTCATCCTCATTACCGTCATTGCCAATCGGAGGGGACTGGTGGATTCGGCTGCCGTCGGCATCGTGGAGAAGATCATCAGCTTTCTTTTTCTGGTTCCGTCCTCGATGCTGTCTACGGTGTCGGCATTGGGCGCACAGAGCATCGGCGCAGGACAAAGGGACAGGGCACGCAGAACCCTGCTGTATGCCATTCTGATCGCAGCCGGCTTTGGGGCGGTTGTTTCCTTTGTCATGCAGTTTACGGCATCTTCGGCGGTAGGACTTTTCACCTCCGATGCCGCGGTGGCAAAGGCGGGCGGAGAATATCTTCGAGGCTATATCTTTGACTGTATCTTTGCCGGGATTCATTTCAGCTTCAGCGGGTATTTCTGTGCAGTCGGCAGATCCGGGCTGTCCTTTCTGCACAATATCATTGCCATTGCGCTGGTTCGCGTGCCGGGGGTGTACCTGACCTCCCTGCTCTTTCCTGAAACGCTGCTGCCTATGGGACTTGCAACGGCAGCAGGCTCGCTGGTATCTGTTCTAATCTGCTGTATTGCCTTCCAATGGTTGACAAGGAGAGAACAGGAGAGCTAAATGTAGAAAATACGCGATTTCCCGTTTTTACAGGAGCTCTATGACAGGTAAAACCATGAACAACAGGATACATGACGTTCTTTGCAAGGCGCAGAGGCTGCAGCCGGTGATGGAAAAGCGGATTTTTCCGGCATTTTTGTTCCTGTGGCCTTTGTGGGGAGTATGGAGCGGCGTGGACGTTACGGATGCCGGCTTCAGCCTTGGAAATTACCGGTTTTTGAAGGACGGCATGTGGTTTTATGCCACATTTCTTGCCAATCAGGCGGGACGGCTTCTGATGGCGCTTCCGGGGGGAGGCGGCCTTCTTGCCATGAATCTGAAGACGGCGCTTCTGATCTCCGTGACCGTTCTGTTTGCTTATTACACCTTAAAGCGTCTGATGCCGGGATGGATGGTGTTTCTCGGGGAGGTGATCGCCGTCTCCGTGTTCTGGTGTCCTGCCGTCATTTTGTACAATTCACTTTCCTATGTATTTCTGACGTTCGCCTGCCTTTGCCTGTTTCGTGCCGTCAGCAGCGTTCCCCGCAGCGGCCGGTGGTATATGGCGGCCGGCCTTTTTCTCGGTGTGAATCTGTTTGTCCGTTTTTCCAATGCACTGCAGGTTCTGCTGATTCTGGCGGTGTGGCTGGAGGAGTATCTCTCCGGCAGGAGGCTTGTAAGAGCCGTCAAGGATACGCTGCTGTGCCTTGCAGGATACTTTCTTGGGGCAGGCAGTATCTTTTTGTGGATTGCGGTACGCTACGGACTGGACAGCTATATGGAAGCCATCCGGGAGATGTTCTCCATGGGCGGGGATTATACGCTGTCGGAAATGCTGGCCGTCACACTGGAGGCCTACGGAACGGCACTGATGTGGGCCTTTTTTATGGCTGCCTGGATGATTGCAGGCATGCTTCTTTATGTGCTGCCCCTTTTCAAAAAGCATCGGATCCTCCGGAAGGTGATCTATTTGGCCGGAATGGCGGTTCTGCTTCGCTTTTACTGGGGACGCGGAATGTTCACGGTGAATTATCAGGATTACTGGTGCATGTTCAGCTGGATGATGCTGTTCCTGCTTCTGACCGTCATTCTGGATGGCATCTTTCTGGCGGGAAAATACCGCGCGGCCACGGACGAGCGGTTTCTTGCGGCAATGTCCCTGATCCTGATTCTGATCCTGCCCCTTGGCTCCAACAACTATACCTTCCCCCTTCTTCTGAATCTTTTTGTGATCGCGCCCTTTGCCCTTTGGATGTTCCGCAGGATCTGGCAGGAGCACAGAAGAGAGGACAGACACTTTCCGTGGTATAGTATGGGTATTGCATTGGTTCTTGCCGTGCTGGTGCAGGGCGGCCTGTTTCACCTTTGCTATGCCTTTCGTGACGGCACAGACGGGACAAAGCGGACGGCTGTGGTTACCGGGATTCCTGCTGCGGACGGCATGAGGACCACGGCGGCAAACAAGGACGAGCTGGAGGGAATTTACAGCTGTCTGCAGGACAACGGACTTACGGATCGCTCTCTTGTGACCTATGGGACGGCACCGGGCCTGAATTATCTTTTCAATATGCGGCCGGGACTGTCCGGCACCTGGCCGGATCTGGCAAGCTTTTTGCCCGAGGAGCGTTTTGCCAGGGAGCTGCGGGAGCTGTCAGGGGTTGCCTTGACAGGGCATGAGGAAGCGCTCCCGGTGGTGATCCTTCACCGCTCCGAGGCTGAGGATGAGGAGCTGGACATTGACCAGACAAGTCAGGAGGGCCGGAAGGCTGGACTTCTGGCGGATTATCTGGAAGAGGCAGGATATACCACCCTTTATGAGACAGAGCACTATGTCGTGAAGACGGTGCAGCGGACGCAGGAAGCGGAATCAGGAGGCAAGTCTGAAAGTGACGTCGATATGTCACTTTCAAACGGCAGCATCGGTGCGGATGCACCGTCTGCCACATTCGGCAAAACCGCCTTCGCGGTTTTGCCTCAGTGAGGTATCAAGATGGAACTGAGAATCCCTTTTAATATTCCTCCCTATGTGGGAACGGAAATGGAAAAGCTCCGGGAGGCCTGCGAGGTAAACCGGAAGATATGCGGAGACGGGCCGTTTACGAAGCAGTGCAGGGCCTGGATCGAGAAGCAGACAGGAACGGCGGCGTGCCTTCTGACAACCAGCGGAACCGATGCGCTGGAGATGGCGGCCCACCTGTCGCAGGTGCAGCCGGGGGACGAGGTGATCATGCCAAGCTACACCTTCTGTTCCACCGCGGATGCCTTTGTTCTGCGGGGGGCAGTGCCGGTCTTTGTGGATATCCGTCCGGATACGTTGAATCTGGATGAACGCAAAATCGAGGCAGCAATCACGGACAGGACGAGGGCGATCGTTGCGGTTCATTATGCCGGAGTGGCCTGTGAAATGGACACCATCATGGAAATTGCCCACAGGCACGGCCTGGTTGTCATCGAGGATGCGGCGCAGGCCGTGATGAGCAGCTACAAGGGAAAAGCGCTTGGCAGCATCGGGGACTATGGCTGCTATTCCTTCCATGAAACGAAGAACTATTCCATGGGAGAGGGCGGAGCCATTCTGATCCGGGACAGAGATAAAATCGAGGAGGCGGAAATTCTCCGGGAAAAGGGAACCAACCGCAGTCAGTATTATCGGGGGCAGATTGACAAGTACACCTGGGTTGCCTACGGCAGCTCCTTCCTTCCAAGTGAGCTGAACGCGGCCTATTTGTCGGCGCAGCTGGAAAGGGCCGAGGAGATCAACAGAGCCCGTCTTGCAAGATGGCAGCAGTATTATGAGGCGCTGACGCCGCTGGCCAAGGAGGGCTGCATTGAGCTTCCGGTGATTCCGGAGGGCTGTGTTCACAATGCGCATATGTTCTATATCAAAACCAGGGACATGGCACAGAGGCAGGCTCTGATCGAGGCGCTGAGGGCACAGGGGATTCTTGCGGTGTTCCATTACCTTCCGCTGCATTCAAGCCCGGCAGGCCTTAAATTCGGACGCTTCCACGGGGAGGATGTCTATACCACCAAAGAGAGCGAGCGGCTTCTTCGGCTTCCGATGTATTATTCCCTGACGGAAAGCGATGTGCAGGATGTCGTAGCTGTCATCGAAGCCTTTTACAGGAGAGGAGAAAGGTGAACCGCGTTCAGCAGGGCTTTCCGGACGGACATCGGTGCCGGCAAATCCGGACGAAGAGGGCAGTGACGGCGGCGGCCGTGCTTCTTCTGGCCCTTGCCGCGGGATGCTGCTGGGACATCTACTATGATTTGAACGATGACTCTCTGATGGCGGAAATGTTATCCGGCAGCTATTTGGGTGAGCCGTCCCTTCGCAACATTCAGAGCTATTTTCCGCTGACCGCGGTGCTGGGATGTCTGTACCGCTTGTGCCGGCATGTTGACTGGTACGGAGGTCTGCTGCTGTTTCTCCAGTACGGCTGCGTGGTTCTTGTCCTGTGGAGAATTCAAAAGAGAGTCCCGAAAAGGTCAGGCCGGGCAGCAGCCGTTTGCCTTGCCGCTGCCGCTGCGGCAGGACTTTTGGCGGAGCACTTTATTTATCTGCAGTATTCCATGACTGTAGGGATCCTTGGCGGGACAGCATGCTTTCTGTTTCTGACCATGGAGGTGTCGGGGAAAGGGGCAAGAGGCTGGCTTCCCCACCTTCTGCCTCCTGTCCTGCTGATTCTGGCCGGCTTTTTGCTGCGCTCGGAAATGATGCTTTTTGTGGGACCGTTTGTGGCGTTGTCCTTTCTGGTACGGGCCGCGGAGCTTTGTCTTGGAGTGCAGTGCGGTCAGGACACCGCGGCAGCGGGGCAGCAGCGCGGCGTAGTCCATGGGGATTCCGTGAAATATTTCCTGGAGGTCTGCGGGCTGACCGCGGCGCTGACGCTGGGCGGAATGGGACTTTGCCTGGCGGGAAATGCGGCGGGCTACGGCAGCAGCGACTGGAAGGAGTTTGAGGCTCTTTTTGAAGCCAGAACCGAGCTGTATGATTTCCAGAAGCTTCCGACCTATGAGGACAATAAGGAATTCTATGACAGCATCGGTCTGGATTCGGCACAGGTGCGGCTGCTTTTGAATTACAATTACGGTCTGGATCAGGATATCGATGCCGCAGTTCTTCAGACCATAGCGGATTACGCAAAGGAAAAGGCGGACGCGCAGACAGGATGGGTGCAGCGATGCCGGGCCGCCCTCTGGGACTACAAGGAGGCGATGCTGGGAAGAGGCGAGAACGGGGGAGAACCCTATCCTGCCGCGGCGGCCGCCCTGTATCTGGCGGCGATCGCCTGTGTTCTGTACGGCAGCGTTTTGCGCCGCGCAGCGGACAAGCCGGGGATCTTGCTGATCGGCTGTCTGCTTCTTCTTCGAAGCCTGCTTTTCCTGTATCTGTTTTATCATCATCGGCCGGTGACCCGGCTTACCCACAGCATCTATCTTTGTGAAGCGGTCTTTCTTCTGTGGCTTCTGGGGCGAAGCCTTTTGCCGGAGGGCTTTCCGAAGGACATTTCGGAGGGCGCGTCAGAAGACG
>CAYXAN010000007.1:7829-17190 GCA_964461705.1 uncultured Sarcina sp.
TCTCCGAAGAGTCCTCTGTCTTCTGCGGTGTCGGTATTAAGGCTTGCCGCGGTGCTTGTTCTGTGCGTAGTTCTGGGCTGCAGCTGCATCTGGCAGCTGCGCAGCATTTCCCGGACGCAGGAGGAGAGGCTTCAGAGCAACGCCCCGTATCGGGAGCTTCAGGCCTATGCGAGGGAGCATCCGGATGACGTGTATCTGGTCGACGTGTATTCCACGGTGTCCTTTTCAGACCGGGTGGGGGAGGCTGCTCTGGTTCCGACCAACCTGGATCTTCTGGGCGGCTGGGCTTCGAAAAGCCCTCTGGAGAGGGAAAAGCTGACAGGCCTGGGACTGGAGCCGGAGTCTTTTCTGTGCGGGAGCGGCCTCTACGTTGCGCGGATTCTCCAAATGAATGACAATGTATATGTGGCGGCCGAGACAGGTGCCGATATGGAATGGCTTTCGGACTATTATGCCTATCTTGGAATGTCTGTCCTGATTTCGGAGGCAGACCGCATCGGCAGCAGCTGGGTGATTTATGCGGTACAATGACGTGAGGATTGAAAGCCATATGTGAGGAAGCAGATGGAAGTCGGAAAACAGAAGGGCGGCATGGGAGACAGCATGAAGGACAGCATGAAGGACAGCATGGAGGATGACCGCTTGTTTCTTCGTCCCATGACCTATGAGGACAGTGCGCTTATCGTAGGCTGGAGGAACAATCCCCGGGTGATGAGCCGTTACATTTACAGGGAGAAATTTACGCTGGAGGGGCAGCAGCGTTACTATCGGGAAAAGGTTGCCTCCGGCAGGGTTTTGCAGTTCATTGCCGTGGAAAAGGAAACCGGAACACCCATCGGCTGTGTTGTACTCGATGACATTCACCCGCAATATGCAGAATGCGGCAACTGGATCGGTGAGGATACGGCCATCGGAAAGGGCTACAGCCCCCGTATGATACGACTTGCCTGCGCTTATGCCTTTCGAAAGCTGGGACTGCAGGACATTGTGGCGCGTATCTTTGTCAGCAATCCCGCTTCCTTGCGAAGCTACGAAAGGGCCGGCTTTGAAACGGCAGGCATTCTGCCGATGGTGGAGAGCACGGACGGAAAGAAGGAAGATATGCTGCTGCTGCGATGCAGCAGGGCACAGGTGCAGCGATGAAAACAAGCAAACAAGACAAACGGCGGATCAGCTATGTGATCCCCTGTTATCATTCCGAGCAAACCCTGGCTGCCGTGGTGGAGGAAATCGACACCGCGATGAAGCGGCTGACGGATTACGATTATGAGGTCGTGATGGTCAACGACGGCTCAGGAGCGGAGACCTGGGAGGAAATCCGGCGGCTCTGTGCAGGCGGCGCAAATCGGAGGGGCTTTGACCTTGCAAGGAATTTCGGCCAGCATGCGGCGTTGATGACCGGCATTCGCCATGCCGCAGGGGACATCGTGGTCTGCCTCGACGATGACGGGCAGACTCCGGCCGACGAGGTGGGAAAGCTTCTTGCGGCACTGGATGACGGAGCGGATGTGGTCTATGCAAGCTACGGACATAAGGAGCATTCCGCCTTCCGCAATTTCGGCAGCTGGGTCAACGAGAAAATGCTGGAGAAGCTTCTGAACAAGCCAAGGGAGCTGTATGTCAGCAGCTATTTTGCCATGAGACGGTACGTGGCCGACGAGGTGCTGCGGTATGAAAACTCCTATCCGTATCTTCTGGGACTGGTGCTGCGCTCGACGGATCACATCGTGAACGTCCCGGTGCACCACAGGAGGCGTGAGGTCGGCAGCAGCGGCTATACACTCAAGAAGCTCCTTTCCCTGTGGATGAACGGCTTTACGGCGTTTTCCATTAAGCCGCTGCGCATGGGAACAACCGTCGGAGCGGTCTGTGCGGCGGGTGCCTTTTTGTACGGGCTGTTCACCATCGTGAAGAAGCTGGTCAATCCGGCAGTGCCGGTGGGATTTTCCGCATTGATGACGGCCGTGGTGTTTTTCGGAGGAATGATTCTGCTGATGCTTGGTCTTGTGGGAGAATATGTGGGCCGCACCTACATCTGCGCCAACAGCGCCCCGCAGGCCGTGATACGAGAGGAAGCCTGAAGCTTGAAGGTGACATCGATATGTCCCTTTCAGGCGGCAGTATCGGTGCGGATGCACCGATACTGCCGCATTCGGCAAAACCGCCTTCGCGAATTTTGCCTCAGCGAGGTACCGCAATGATTCTGGAGCGAGTGATTTACAAGAAGACGGCAGCTGCTGCCGTGATCCTGTGCTGCCTGGCATTGGCGCTTGCCACGGTCTGGCCCATGCGTCTGTATTCGGAGGATCACGCCTATGCCTCCGGCATCAGCCCCATCGGCGCAACGGAGGTCATCACACAGGAACAGGACGCAGGGGAATACTTTGTCGCCCAGCACGCCCATTTGCAGACACTGAAATTCTACGTGGAGTCGGTCAAGGGGGGCGAAAAAGCCACCTTTCAGCTGTTCCACGTAGGTGAAAGCAATGCCATGGAGCTGACGGCGGAGGAAGAGGTGAAGCTGCCGGAGGAGATTCCGGCCTATGCCGTGGTGTCGGTGGATGCGGACATGGTTGTGGGAGACACCTATGTCTACACCATACGGGGCCTGGACGGGAGCCGTTTCACCGTTGGCTGCGAGTCCGAGACGGAGGCGCTTGCCACGGGGAAGGCGCCCTTGTACGTGCAGGGATTTTACAATGACACCGGTGTAGAGGACATGGCGGTCAAGACCAGCGTGCAGTATCGTGTCCCCGAAAACAAATGGCGCTGCCTGATGCGGAGCTGTGTGTACCTTGCCCTGGGAGCTGCGGCCCTGCTGCTGAATCATGCCGTCTTCCGCCTTCTGGATCGCAGGAAGAATGCGGAAGGCGCGGCCTCTTTTTCGGTTGTTTCGGTGCGGCGGGCCCTGCAGGCGGTTCTGACACCGGCGGTGCTGGTTGTTTTCGGGCTTGCCTTCCTGGCGGTCTGGCCCATGAAGCTGTTCGACGGACGGCTTCCGGATATCCTGATCTATGAGCTTGGAATCCTTCTTGGGGCAGGCTGGTGTCTGTACGGGCTGTGGCATAAGCCGGCCGCCGGCATCCGTATTCGCCGCATAAGCATTCGTCACATAGGAATTGTTCTGTGCATTGCGCTTCTGATGGATCGCAGTGCTGCCTATATGAATGCCACCAACGATTACATCCATAATGCGGCTACGGGGTGGATTGTTGTGCTGATTGCGGTCATGACGCTGTTTATGGCAGAGCTGTCCGCGGTGCTTAACGCACCGGTCATGACCGCCTTTGTGGCCTCCCTGATCGGCGGGATCATTTATTATGCAGAGCATGCGGCGGGCGGAGAGGATCCGGAGGCGTCGCTGAAAAATGCGGCGGTTTTCGCCATTGCCGCAGCGATTGTATTCGGCTCTGCTGCAGTCGTTTCGGTCCTGTGGACGGCGGCGGACGCGGTGCGAAGCGGCAAAAAGCCGCAGAATCGATGCGCCGGCGGACTGACCGTCATTTTTGTGCTGCTGGCTGTCTGGCTGGTGATTTTCCGCAATACACGGACGTGGATCCTGCTCTTTGTGGCTGTCTGGGGACTGTTTTATCTGCGGTATCGGTTCTGGAGGGGGCGGGAGCTTTTTCTGGAGGACGTGTGTAAGGGCGTGCTGCTGGATTTTGCCGTCAAGGTGGCGTACAGCATGCTGCATCGATATTACCTTGCCTACATCTACAGCCGGTTTTCCATGCATTTTCATACGCCGACCGTGACGGCGTACTACCTGCTGATTGTATCGGCGGCCGCCCTGACACTGTTTATCCGAAGGATCCGCGGGACGCAGAAGGAGAGCCTTCGCTGCAGAATGCGTGCGGCATGGAAGGAAACGTTCTTTCTTGGGATGACCTTTTCCTATATGGCCATGAGCCTTACTAGGTCCGGAATCGGCGTGCTGGCTGTCCTTGCCGTCCTTGCTGCCTTCTTCATGGGGGGCTCGGGGACCGGCATTTGCGAGCATACAGAATCCCGGGGGCGGCATCTCCGATATCCTGCGGGGTACCGGCTCAAGACTGGAATCTGTACGCTGACTTCCATGCTTCTTATCCTGTGCCTTACCTTTCCGGTTGCCTTTACGGGGCAGCGGATCATTTCCACGGTGTACGGGCAGCCGCGGCGGTTTGAATCGCTGGAGCCCTATGATGACCGGGTGCTGCGCAACGTGGACTGGAACGGCACGGCCTTTATGAACATCGAGATCTTTATCCGGGATTTCGGAGACCGGATTATCGGCGGAGAGATCGGATCAAAGATCTATTACGGAAACGAATGGAATGTACCGCAGGGATATCGCACGGCATCCGGGGAAAATGCCGGGCAGGATGCAATGCCCGGGCAGGACGGTGCCCTGGAGGAGCTTGCGGCATCCGGAGAGCTTCCGGCAGGAACGCTGGCAAAGCTTACCGCCGAGGCGGCGGATTCCGAACAGGCTGCGCTGGAAGCAGGATCCATCGATACCGGGGATGTGTCCAACGGACGCCTTGGTCTGTATCTTGCCTATATCAGACAGTTGAACTGGACAGGCCATGAAGAAATGGGGGTTCAGCTTGCAAGCGGCGAAATTGCTGTCCATGCGCACAACAGCTTTTTGCAGACAGCCTATGACTGCGGCATTCCCGGCGGGGTGCTGCTGCTGTTGGCATCGCTGGCTTCCCTCCTTGCTTCCCTTCGCTATGCAAGGCGGACTGCCGTGGGAACGATGCAGGAGGGGAGCTGCGCACTGCTTCCGTTCCTTTTGACGGTAGGCTTTCTGATGACGGGAATGGTGGAGTGGATTTTTCAATTCAGCAATCCGTATACCATTGCACTGATGCTGGCCCTGGCACCCATTCTGATACAGGAGCGGGAGAAGGCGTAATAAAAACGGACGCAAAGACAGAAGGAAAGACAGAAGGAAAGACGGACGCAAAGATGAGATGGGAGTTGGGACAGAGCAGCACATGAAGAATTTGATACAAAAACGGGATCGTTTCTGCCGTGCCTTCTTCCGTTTCGGCCCGGCAGACCGAAGGGATTTCGGCCTTGCCGGCCTTTACGGCGTTTCCCTGTCTGCAGCGCTGCTGATCGGCGGTATGCTCGAAAGAAGGGGCGCTGTTGCCCTTCCGTCCAAAGAGGACATCGCCCTCTTTGCTTTGCGCGCTGCAGTGATGATGACGGCAGTGCGATGCCTTTGGATGTGGAAGGACCGGAGAAGAAGCCACGGGATCGTCTTCAGCAAAAGACAGAACCGCCGCTGCGGATTTCTGCTGTGGAGCTTTTTTATGGCAGTACAGATGATTTCCCTGCTGGCGGTTTATCCCGGCTTTTTTGTCTATGATGCATCGGAAGAGCTGGCGATGGTTCAGACAAGGGTCTTTACGACCCACCATCCGCTTCTTCATGTACTCCTTTTGGGCGGAAGCATTCTGGCCGTGCACAAGGTGAGCGGCTCTTATCAGCTGGGGATCTTCTGCTATCTGGTGTATCAGATGGCAGTGATGGATGCGGTGCTGGTTCTTCTGACCCGCGAGGTGGAGTATGCGGCGCGAAAGTCGAGAACGAAGGAGGTGCCGTCGCAAAAACGGCAGGAGCCTTATGATCCGAAAGATACTGCCGGATACAGGGGGAGCACTCTGCTTACGATTTTGTGGCTTGCCTTTTGTCCGGTGATTACCATGTTTGTTCTGTGCAGCTGCAAGGACGGGCTCTTTGCCGCTGCTGCGGTTGCCATGACGATTTTCCTGCGGAGAATTCTCGGAGGAGCCGTCGGGCCTGCGGAGGAAATGCCGGGGAAGAAAGAAGAGGAGAGGCAGTGTAAAAGACGCGATGCGCTCGGCTTTGTCCTGTCAGCGTCCCTCATGATGCTGCTGCGCAACAACGGCGTGTATGCTTATGCTGTATTTGTGGTGCTGGCGGGAATCTGCGCGGTATGTCGGAAAAGGAAGAGCCGTCAGGCGAAAAAGAGAGCATCGGGTGCATTCGGATCGTTCCGAGCGGTTAAAGGGGCCATGCTGGGTCTGACGCCTCTTCTTTTGTATGCGCTGATCACCGAGGGGCTGATCCTTGGCACCCATGCAGCACATACAGAGAGTCAGGAAATCCTGACGGTTCCTATCATGCAGCTGGCCAGAGTCTGGAATGCCGATCAGGATTCCTTCACGAAGGAGGAACAGGACCTGATGCTGCAGCTGATGGGAGCACAGAAGGAGGAGGCATCCGGCGAGGGGGATGAGACGGACGCCGCAGCGGAGTCCTCCGGCTGGGATCTCTACAATCCGGTCCTGTCGGATCAGGTCAAGCTTCATTTCCAAAGTGATTTCTACCGTGAGCACCGGGTGCAGTTCTGGCGGCTGTGGCTTACAAAGGGGCTGCAGCATCCTGTCAGCTATCTCAATGCCTGGCTGATGACAAGCTACGGCTTCTGGACACCGGGGGCTATTGTGGATTGCTACGATGGGAATACGGCATATACCTTTACCTATGGAGAGAGCTCATATTTTGGCTACGAAACGGAGCTTCCCGGGGTACGGGAGAGCAGGCTTGCGGCGCTGGATGCCTGGTACCGCTTTTTGTCGTTGGATCTGCGTGCTCAGCAAATCCCGGTATTGGGGTGGGTTCTCTCTCCCGGTGTGATGGCGTGGGCGTGGGCGCTGTGCCTTCTGACCATGCAAAGAGACCGAAGGGGGCTGGAGCTCCTTGCCTATGCACCGATTGTCCTGATCTGGCTGACGGTTCTTCTGGGACCGTGCACATTGCCGCGCTATGTTGTATACTTATGGTTCGGAATGCCGCTTCCTGCGGCGGATATGATCTATGGTGAGCCTGCGGCTGGGGAGGCGGCGCCGGGGCCGGATCCGACGGAGCAGGAGCCTGTTCTGAACAGGATGATGTGAAACAGAGGTTTGTATGTCCCAATCGACGAAAAAGGTGACGCCTGCCGAGAACGGCTTCAATTACGCGAAGCTTTGGCGGCGCGCCGTTTTGATCATATATGATATTGTAAGTGTGCTGCTTTCGAGCTATCTGGCACTTCTGGTGCGTTATGAGTTCCAGCGCTCTGCCATCCCGGATTATTTCTATCTTCCGGTGATGGAGGCCCTGCCCTTCACGATTGCGGCAACACTGGTTCTGTTCTATGTCTTTCATCTGTATGATTCTCTTTGGGCCTTTGCCGGAGAAACAGAGCTGCAGAATCTGGTGTTTGCCAATGCGGTGGGAACCCTTCTGAACGTGGGCATTCTGCATCTGAACCGGCATGAAATCCAGGCAGTGCCGAAGAGCTATTATTTTCTGTATCTGTTCTTTATGATTTCCTTTTCCTTTGCCAGCCGGTTTTCCTACCGGTTTCTGCGGGGGGTGAAGCACAAAAACGCCAATCGCAGCAATGCGACCAATGTGATGGTCGTGGGGGCAGGGGAAGCCGGGAATATTATTGTCAGGGAAATCCTGAACTCGCACTATTCGACGATGAATCTGAAATGTCTGATCGACGATTCGGAGGATAAGTGGGGCAAGTATGTGCAGGGAATCAAGGTGGTCGGCGGACGGAATCAGATTCCGGAGGCCGTGGACACCTATGTGATCGATGAAATCATCATTGCCATTCCTTCCCTGTCCAGGGCTCAGCTGAAGGGAATTCTTGATATCTGCAAGGAAACCAAGTGCAAGATGCGGACCCTGCCGGGCATCTATCAGCTGGTCAACGGAGAGGTCAGCGTCTCCAAGCTTCATGATGTGGAGGTGGAGGATCTGCTGGGCCGGGATCCTGTCTGTGTTGACATAGATTCCATCATCGGCTACGTGCAGGGAAAGGTGGTCTGCGTCACCGGAGGAGGCGGCTCCATCGGCTCTGAACTGTGCCGGCAAATCGCGGGGCACAAGCCGCGGCAGCTGGTGATCATTGATATTTACGAGAACAATGCCTATGATGTTCAGCAGGAGCTCAAGATCCGATATCCCGAGCTGGATCTGGTGGTGCTGATCGCTTCGGTGCGCAACGTGCAGAGAATCAACTGGATTTTCTCCCACTATCGTCCTGACATCGTTTACCATGCCGCGGCACACAAGCACGTGCCCCTTATGGAGGCGAGCCCCTGTGAGGCGATCAAGAACAATGTCTACGGCACCTTCAATACGGCAATGGCCGCGGCAACCTACGGCACAGAGCGCTTTGTCATGATCTCAACGGATAAGGCGGTGAATCCCACCAATATCATGGGAGCCTCAAAGCGGATCTGCGAGATGATCATTCAGGTGTTCAACCGGCATTACGACTGCAACTTTGTGGCGGTTCGCTTCGGCAATGTTCTGGGTTCAAACGGCAGCGTGATTCCGCTGTTTAAGCGGCAGATCGCAGCAGGCGGTCCTGTGACCGTTACGGACCCCAATATCATCCGCTATTTCATGACCATCCCGGAGGCGGTTTCACTGGTGCTTCAGGCCGGAGCCTATGCCAGGGGAGGCGAGATCTTCATTCTGGACATGGGAGAACCGGTTCGGATCCTGGATCTTGCGGAAAACCTGATCAAGCTCTCCGGCTACAAGGTGGGAGAGGATATCCGGATTGAGTTTACGGGGCTTCGTCCCGGGGAGAAGCTGTACGAGGAGATGCTCATGGACGAGGAGGGAATGACGGATACGGACAACCGTCAGATTCACATCGGAAAGCCGCTTGAAATTGATGAGGACGTGTTTTTCGTGCAGCTTCAAAGACTCAAGGAGGCCGCCTATGAGGAATCCCCGGCCATTCGTGAGATGGTGAAGGAGATCGTTCCAACCTATCGGAAGAATACGGATGTGAATCAGGAGAGAATTCACGAGGAATTGGAAAAGCAGCAGCTGCGCGAGGCATCCGGCACAGCGGGAAACGAGCACGAGACGGAAGTGATCCGTACACAAAGATGAGTCTGCAGAGGCGGGCTTTTGTGCAGATCAGCGGCAGCAGGAGATATGTAATGAGCAAGAAGATCTATCTGTCCAGTCCTACGATACATGGCGATGAGCAGCGGTTTGTTCAGGAGGCATTCGATACAAACTGGGTCGCTCCTCTTGGACCGAACGTCGATGCCTTTGAGCAGGAGGTTGCAGCCTATATCGGCATTCCGCATGCGGCGGCGCTTTCTGCCGGCACGGCCGCCATTCATCTGGCGGTGCGGCTGCTGAATATTCAGCCGGGCGATATTGTCTTCTGCACCTCCATGACCTTTGCCGCTACCTGCAATCCTGTGACCTACGAGCGTGGACAGCTGGTGTTTATCGATTCCGAAAAGGATAGCTGGAATATGTCCCCCGCCGCGCTGCGGAAGGCATTTGACAAGTATCCGAAGGTCAAGGCGGTGATCTG
>CAYXAN010000008.1:0-16757 GCA_964461705.1 uncultured Sarcina sp.
TATAGGTTTGGTGAAAAAACTTGGCTCACCGACTCCTGTAGGCAGACTGCTCTGCCTGCAGGAGTCGGATGAAAAGAGTATTTACCGCACCAGGCAGGGCTTTTTGCTGTCGTATTTCCAGTTCGGAATCAGGTACTGCATGGCCATGGCGTCGTCACGGTCGTGATTCGGCATCTGCTGATACAGCTTATTGGCCTGCGCTACCTTTTCCATGTCGATGGTTACGCCAAGGCCCGGCTTTTTCGATACGGACAGGTACCCGTCCTTGATTTCCGGGGTGTCCTTGAGGAGGTTCTGGCCGTCCTGCCAGATCCAGTGGGTGTCCAGAGGACTGATGTCACCGGGAGCGGCGGCGCCTACCTGGGCGAAGGTGGCGAGAGTTATGTCAAAATGATTGTTGGAGTGTACGCCCCAGGTAAGTCCCCAGTCCTTGAGGAGAGCCGCCATGCGAAGACTTCCCTCCATGCCCCAGAAGTGGGGGTCGGCCAGAACGATGTCCACGGCCTTTTGTGCGGCGGCGTGGTAGAACTGTCGCCAGTTGGTGGCAATCATGTTGGTGGCGACGGGGAGCTGAACGGCATTCTTGAACTCCGTCATGATTTCCCGGCTGGAGAAGCCGGCCTCAGGGCCGCAGGGGTCCTCGATGTATTGCAGGATTCCTTCCATCGGCTTGCAGATTTCAATGGCCTCCGCAAGGCTCCAGGCGCCGTTGGGGTCGATGTTGATGTGTGCCGCAGGAAAGGCCTTTTTCAACGCACGGCAGGTATCCATCTCATAGGAGCCCTTCCATACGCCGCCCTTGAGCTTGAAATTTCGGAAGCCGTATTTGTCATGGAGAATCTGCGCCTCTTCGACAACGGCCTCGTGCGTGAGGATCTCCCCTCTGCGGTAACGAAACCAGGGGTCGGAGCTGTCCGATTCGTCAAGATAGGGAAGATCGGTCCGGTTCTTATCGGAGACGTAGAAAAGATATCCCAGCATCTCAACCCTGTCGCGCTGCTTGCCCTCGGAGAGCAGCTCACACATGGGAACGCCCAGATACTGGCCGAAAAGATCCAGCAGGGCGCACTCCAGAGCCCATTCCGCCCGGACAACAAATTTGAGCTTCGAGATATCGAGGGTCTGAATGCCCTCTCCGTCATCGCCCTCGGCTTTTTTGCCGCCGCGGTGAATGGTGCCGAGAATGGAGCGGTATTTGCCGATTTCCTGACCGACCACCAGAGGGATGTAGCTTTCAAGGCATTCCCGGGTGTATTCGCCTCCGTGAATTTCGCCGATTCCGGTGTGTCCCGCATTGTCCGAGAGGATCACAAGATTCCGTGTGAACAGCGGCGCATGCGCACCGCTCAGGGTCATTTCCATGCTGTCATAGCCGGCCACCGGAATGACCTTCATATCTGTAACAATGGGTGTAGTTGACATAGACTCCTCCTTTTTGAACCGTCAGGCCGGCCGGTGCTTTTTCTTCTTTCCCGACCGTCCACTGTGCTGACGGGTGCTTTTCTTTTTTTTATCGATGGATGATTGTGCGGGTCAAGAGCTCACCCTCCTCATCAAACAGCAGCTTTTCCGGTGCATCCAGTGCCTCGACGCCGGGGTATTTGCCGCGGCAGACGTCCTCATAATAGGCTTCAGAGAGCATGATTTCCCCGATGTGCAGGGAATTGGGAATGCGGACCATGCGGACATGTTCCATATCGATTTCATTGCAGGTGCGGACGCACATCTGGATCGCCTCCTTGTCGTTTGCCACGACGCAGGGGATGCGTGCCGAGGCAAGGACGGTGCTGGTGATGCAGTTGGGATACATCATTTCGACGTCCATTTCGTCGAATATTTTGGCGGTAATGACGCTGGCAAGGCCGGTTCC
Source organism: uncultured Sarcina sp. (assembly GCA_964461705.1). Lineage (GTDB taxonomy): Bacteria > Bacillota > Clostridia > Lachnospirales > Lachnospiraceae > CAG-791. Next base: position 1,871 of record CAYXAN010000008.1, read on the forward strand.
CAGCGCATTGCCGTGAGAGGCCTCGGAGAGGTTCAGGAAGGCGGTTCGCTGGACCTTGATTCCGCCGGTGGCATAGGGGGTGGAGAAGGTTCCGGTGATGTTGGGATCCACACCGGTGCCGGAATAGTTCTTGCCGATCTCGTCCACAACCAGCACATCGCAGGACTGAACCAGAAGCGAGGGCATATTCTGAAAGGCGAGCTTTAGCAGCTCGGCCTCCCGCTCCAGAATGTTTTCCGGCAGGATTGCCTCCAGCTTCATGGTTTCATCGTAGGCATTTTCCATGCAGGGGATTGCAAACAGGATTTTGCCGGAGCGGAGCACCACCTCCGCCATGGTAGGGATGTTCTCCGCAATGTGGTTCATGCCGTCGGAGTGCACCAAAGAGGCACCCTTTTGCTTGCCGAGGCCCACGGTCATCATCTTGCAGGGGCCGGACTCCACCTTCCCGCGAAAGGCGTTGTGAGGCTTGAGCCGGCAGGAAATGATGATTCCGTCCGATTCGTAGGCGTTCCGGTCCATGTATACGGTTTTCCCGCGGGAGGACTGACCGAGCTCTACCACCTCCATGGAGGAGAGGATGGGACAGCCCATGCTTTCCGGGGTGATTCCGTAGCTTGCCAGAATTTCGAGCTGTCCTTCAGCGGTCGCTCCGCCATGACTGCCCATGGCCGGTACAATGAAGGGCTCGGCTCCCTGCCTGCGCACAAAATCGACAATCGCCTTTGTGATGATGTCTACGTTGCGAATTCCGCGGCTGCCCGCCGTAACGGCAATCCGCATGCCGGGCTTTATTTTGCTGCGAAAGGCCTCCTGGGAGAGCTCCCGGTCCACGACAGACGGAATCTCCTCCGGAGAGATGTGCCCGGAAGGAAAGCATTGCCTTGCGTGAAACATATTCGGGATAGGGACGTCCCGAAGAAGCTCCGAGACCTTGCCGCCTTTTGTGATTTTCATAAGAAATACCTCCGACTTTTATGACAGGAAAAACAGAACGGAAGAACAGCTGCTGCATTCAGAGTATGGGAAACGGAGCCGGTAAACAAGGGAAAGGAATGCCAAAGGGAGCAGACATAAATGCATGAATTGATGAAACGTGCAGATTTTGAAAAAGGACATTGCATGGGCTTGCAGGGAGTGAAGAAAAAAGGAATGAAAGGTTGACGGAACGCACGTGAAACGGATGATTCAGATATTGAACGAATGTATGCGAGGCATAGTTTTGCACGTGATTTTTGGTGCAATCCGGGCATTGCAGGAAGCGGCGGAATGCGGTTATCTGAAGGGGCCGTATGTTGTACACTCGGAAGGGTTGGCAAAGAACCGAAGGGATCTTTGAAGAAGTAGGGATCTTTGAAGAAATAGGGATCTTTGAAGAAGTAGGGACCCTTGAAGAAGTGGGGATCGTTGAAGGAGAAGTGCGATGGATCATGCTGTGGATGCAGTGGATAAGGCTGCAGTGGATGCGGACAAGGAGACAACTGTGGATAAAACTGTTGTGAAGGATGATAAGGAAACGAGGGAACGCCTGTCGATTCGGATCAAGGAGCAGGACAACGTGGCGGTGGCGGTTCATGATCTGCCTGCCGGCACGGCCATTGAATTCGGTGTGGTGACGCAAAGCGACATCCCGCAGGCGCACAAGATCGCCCTGGAGGATATTCCAAAGGGAGGGGAGATCATTCGCTACGGCGTGGTACTGGGATATGCCAAGGCGCCGATTCCGGCGGGAAGCTGGATCAATGAGCATATGCTGGAGCTGCCGGAGAGTCCCAGTGTGGAGAATCTGCCGTTTGGAACCAATCTTGTGCCGGCAGATGAGCTTCCGATGCCTCCCCGGACGACCTGGATGGGCTATCGGAATGCAAAGGGACCCGCGGGCACCCGAAACCTTCTTGGCATCGTCACCACGGTGCAGTGCGCAGCGGGGGTTCTGAAGGTTGCAGTGGAGAGAATCCGGAAGGAGCTGCTGCCCAAATATCCCAATGTGGACGGCGTGGTGGCGGTGACGCACCCGTACGGCTGCGGCGTTGCTATCAATGCGCCGATGGCGCCGATTCCCATTCGTGCCATTACTAATGTGATCCGTCATCCGAACTTTGGAGGGGAGATCATGGTGGTGGGGCTTGGCTGCGAGAAGCTGACCTATGACAGGGTGCTGCCGCCGGAGGATATCACGCCGGAAAACTGTCTGACGCTGCAGGACTGGAAGGGACATGATGCCATGATGCAGGCGATTATGGATATGGCAGACAGAAAGCTTCAGAGGCTGAACCTGCGGCGCCGGGAGGAGCTGCCGTTAAGTGATCTGCTGATCGGCATGCAATGCGGCGGCAGCGATGCCTTCTCGGGAATCACCGCCAATCCCAGTGCGGGCTATGCTGCGGATATGCTTGTTCGCGGCGGCGGAACGGTCCTGTTCAGCGAGGTGACGGAGGTGCGGGACGGCGTACAGATGCTGGCGGCACGCTGTCCGGACAAAGAGACAAGGGACCGGCTCGCCGAGGAGATGAAGGGGTACGACGACTACCTGGAGGCCGGCGGCGTGGATCGGGATGCCAATCCCACGCCGGGCAACAAGAAGGGCGGGCTTGCCAATATCGTGGAAAAGGCCATGGGTTCCATCGCCAAGAGCGGAACCAGCCCCATCGTGGAGGTGCTGTCCCCGGCACAGAAGCCGACAAAGCACGGATTGATCTATGCCGCGACACCGGCCTCGGACATTGTCTGCGGACCCTCACAGGTTGCCTCCGGCATCGGCCTGCAGGTGTTCATGACCGGCCGCGGAACCCCCTACGGGCTGGATATTGCGCCGGTGATCAAGGTGTGCAGCCGCAACGAGATGAAGGAGCACTGGTTTGACCTGATCGACATCTCGGCCGGGGATGTCGCCGTCGGCAAGGCCACCATCGCCGAGGTGGGGACGGAAATTTTCAACATGATTCTGGACGTGGCCAGCGGAACAAAGGAGCCGTACAGTGACCTTTACGGGTTCCACAACGACATGTGCATTTTCAATCCGGCGCCGATCACCTGACGGGGGGCGCGGAGTTCTTCCGCGCCCTCTCCTGCGAGTTCCGGCAGATTCCCGCCGGTTCCGGCAAAGCGCGGGGCTTAGGGAAACGCTGATGAAAGCGTTTCCCTCGCCAGAGGTTGCTAAGGAATCTGCGGCACAGACGGCAGCCGGAGGCTTTTTCAGCAGGAAAAGTCCTGCCCGATTCCGTATTTCTTCATGTAGCGCCACAGAGTGGTTTTGCTGATTCCCAGCTCATCTGCCACCGCCTGACGGTTTCCGCCGTGTTTTTTCAGAAGGTCGGCCAGCTCCATGGCCTTAGGATCCTTGACGAGCACGATCTGCCCGGATTCCGGAGCGATGCGGGGAGCGAGCTGCTCCAGCTCCCGCCGCAGGAAGACCTCGTCAATGGTGCGGCGCTCTGCCGTCAGGACGGTTCGCTCACAAAGCCCGCGAAGCTGATCCAGGTTTCCGGGCCAGTCATATCTTTGCAGATAGTCCCGCGCCCCCTGCGTCAGGGTAAAATAGCGCTTATAGCGCTTTTGCGCATCCTTCATGAAATAGTCAACCCACGGCAGAATATCATCTCTGCGCTTTCGAAGGGGCGGGAAATTCAGCGGCAGGACATTCAGTGCATAATACAGATCACTGCGGAATTTTTCCTGCTCCACCAGTGCCATGAGATTGGTGCTGGTGGAGGCAATGACGCGGACATCTGCCGTGATGGGGCGGCTTCCGCCGTTGCGGCGCAGCTTTCCGCGCAGAAGCTGCAGAACCTTGTACTGCAGCTCGGCGCCGAGGCTGTCCACATGCCCAAGATAAAGCGTTCCCTTCTGGGCAGCCTCGGCAAAGCCGGCGTCGGAATCCGAACGGGTGGAATAGCTGCCGAACAAGAGGGTGTCCAGAACATCCGCATCAAAGGCCGAGCAGTCCACCTCAACAAAGGCGTTTGAGGCAGCCAGACTGGCGTTGTGAAGGCACTGTGCCAGGATCAGATTGCCGTTGCCGTGCTCGCCGGTGATCAGCACCGGGGCGGGAAATTTGGCAAACCGCTTGGCCTGGCTGAACAGCCGCTTGGTTTCGGCATCTGCGGCGGGAAGCTGGTCAAACTGATAGCGGGCAACAAAGCCGCGCTGGTAGAATTCCTCCCGAAGCCGATTGTCGATTTCGATGATGCGGTGACTTTCCTGAAAGGTCAGAATGGCGCCTCGTATCTGCCGATCGATGAGGATGGGGGCGATGTTGACGACGACGGCGCGGTTTTCAATGGGAACCAGAAGGGCATAGGCCTCCTCACCGCTGCGAAGCACCTTATCGAGCACCTCATCCTGCAGCTGCGGGAGGACATCCTGAACCGGATGATCCAGAAGAGCCGCCGGCTGCAGCTCCAGGAGAGAGTACACCACACGGTTGCAGCGCCGGATGATTCCGTTGGCATCGATCTGCAGGATTCCGCTGAAGGTGAAATCCAGCATGGTTTTGATCTCGGAGGCATTTTGCTTCTGGAGGTCGATGGCATGGCCCATCCGGTTGGCGACGGAAAAGGCATTGCGGATGCTTTCCGTACCGGCGCCGAAGAGCATGCAGGGAAGGCCGAGCCGACCGGCTCTGCGGCAGACGACCTCTCCGCCGAAGACGGCGTGACATCCCTCCTGAACCGCCTGGTCGACGAGGTTGGCCAGAAGCGTAGAGGTGTCCTCGGTCTCCTCATCCGTCAGGGTATACCGCACCAGCTCCATATCGAAGAGATCATTGAAGCAGGAGGTGTCGTCCAGCATGTTGTTGAAGCCGATGAGCCCGATCTTCGGATGCGGCACATCCAGCTGAAGCTTCATGCGGGAAATCATGGTGGCAAGCTCCTGAGCGGTGATGGAGATATTCACGACAGGGAGCGAGGTATGACGACGAAGCAAAGATGCCTGGAGTCCTCGGGCGATGATGAGGTCGCAGTCCGTGCTGCTGAGGGCTTCGGCTCTTGCCGGCGCCTCATCGGTCGAAATCTGATCGATGCAAAGCGGCGTAAGACTGTGGTATTCGCCGATGAACTGACGGCAGAGCTCCTGCATCTGTACCTGCGGAACCAGAATTGCTGCTTTTGCCATGGATCTGCTCCTCTCTGTCTCCCGCCTGCGGAAGCCCCGGGAAAAAGGGCATCGGAGGGGAAACGCGAATGCTGTCCGCTGCAGTAAACAAGAACGGGTGAAAGGAAGGTTTCATATCATGAAAAGAATGTAGCATGACCGGAAGGACGCTGTCAAAAAACAAGGAAAATCTTAACTGAAATGTAGCGGATTTTGATAGAATGATACCAGGGTCAAAGGGTCCAACGCTCCGATGAGAGCTTGCTCTTGTAAGGAGCGCCCGCCTTGACCCCGGCATCACAGAATAATGTAGATAGATGACGTGAAACGGAAGGGAGGGCTTTTATGGCCATACATGTTGTCAACGAGGCGCGCAGATGCCTGCATTGTTCCAAGCCGATGTGCCGGCAGGGGTGTCCCATCGGCACCGATATTCCGGAGGCGATTGAGCTGTTCCGCACCGGACACAAGGAAGAGGCGGGAGCCATGCTTTATGCCAACAATCCGCTGAGCGTGATCTGCTCGCTGGTCTGTGATCACGACAGACAATGTGAGGGTCACTGCGTATTGGGAAGAAAGGGCTCGCCGGTACATTTTTCGAGCATCGAAAATTATATATCGGATGCCTATCTGGATCATCTGCAGCTGGATATGCAGCCGTGGAACGGACAGCGGGTCGCCATCATCGGCAGCGGACCGGCCGGGATTACCATCAGTGTCCTTTTGGCGCAGCGGGGATACCGGGTGACGATTTTTGAGAGCCGTGACAAGATCGGCGGTGTCCTGCGCTACGGCATTCCGGAATTCCGACTGCCGAAGAGCATTCTGGACCGCTACGAGAAGCAGCTGGTGAAGCTGGGAATCCGGATCCGTCCCAATACGGCCATCGGACGGACGTTGACGGTGGATGACCTGCAGCGGGACGGGTACGAGGCGATTTTCATCGGAACCGGTGTCTGGAAGCCGAAGGGCATGGGCATTCAGGGGGAGAGCCTGGGGCATGTGCATTATGCCATTGACTATCTGGTGAATCCGGACGTCTACGATCTGGGAGACGATCTGGTGGTCATCGGAGCAGGCAATTCCGCCATGGATGTGGCACGGACGGCGCTCCGTAAGGGTGTCCGGAGGGTGAGCGTTTTCTGCCGCAGCAAGCATGCGGCGGCCAGCGTGCGGGAAATGGAATACGCCGAGGCGGACGGAGTGGATTTCCTCTATGGAATGCGCCCTTCCCGCATCGCTGACGAGGGAGTTTACTACAATAAGGCGGAAATTGACGAGGAAGGGAACGTAACGTCCCTTAGTGAGGAGCGATTCTTTCCCTGCAGCAGTGTAATCATTGCCATCAGTCAGGGGGCACAGAACCGGATTGTCAGCACGACCACCGGACTGGAAATGAGCAGCCACGGGCTTCTGGCCACCAACGAAAAGGGCGAAACCACAAGAGAGGGAATTTTCGCCAGCGGTGACGTGGTGCTGGGCGCCCGTACGGTCGTGGAGGCCGTCAAGTATTCCAAGCAGGTGGCAGAGGAGATGGATGCCTATCTGAAAAGGAAAAGAGGGGAGGGTGCGCAGGGATGAAAACTGTGACATTGCCGGACGGCACGGAAGTGCCCAAGGCGGGGCAGGGAACCTGGTATCTGGGTGAAAATCCCGGAAAGCGCTCCCGGGAGATCGAGGCTCTGCGTCTGGGAGTCCGAATCGGGATGAACCTGATTGATACGGCAGAGATGTACGGCGACGGCGCCAGCGAGGAGCTGGTGGGGGAAGCCATACGGCCGCTGGAGCGAAGCGGCCTGTTCCTGACCAGCAAGGTGTACCCGTGGAATGCAGGGAGGGAGCATATCTTTTCCTCCTGCCGGAGCAGCTTAAAGCGGCTGGGAACGGAGTACCTGGATCTGTATCTGCTGCATTGGAGAGGCTCTGTGCCGCTGCGGGAAACCGTCGCATGCATGGAGGAGCTGAAGGCACGGGGAATGATTCGCCGGTGGGGCGTATCGAATTTCGATCTGGATGATATGAAGGAGCTGCTGCGGGTGCCGAAGGGGGAAAACTGCGCGGTTGTGCAGGATCTGTACCATCTGGGCAGCCGGGGAGTGGAATACGATCTGCTGCCGTTCCTTCGGCAGCAGGGGATTCCGCTGATGGCCTACAGCCCTCTGGCGCAGGCCGGCGGACTGCGGCAGGCTCTGCTGAAGAGTGCGGCGGTTCAGACCGTAGCGGAACGTCATGACTGCACGCGCCTGCAGATATTGCTGGCGTTTGTGCTCCATCAGGAGAACGTTTTTGCCATACCGAGAGCCGGTCAGGCTGCCCACGTGCAGGCCAACTGCGACGCCGCGAAGATCGATCTGACCCGAGAGGAATGCGGGCTTCTGGATCGGGAATTTCCGGCTCCCCGTCATAAGGTGGGACTGGATATGATATGATATCAGGGTCAAAAGGTCCAAGCACTCCTTGCGAGAGCCTGCTCTCGCAAGGAGTGTCCGCCTTGGGACCCGCCAAAACATGTGTAAGCAGCCATTTTTTGTAAAAAATGAGCGGATCACATTCGGCAAAACCGCCTTCGCGGATTTTACCTCAGTGAGGGATAAAAATGATACGGGCAGTGATTTTTGATATGGACGGGACGCTCTTTGACAGCGAGAAAATTTACGGCCATGGCTGGATGAAGGCCGGGCTGACGAGGGAGCAGTATTATCAGCTCATCGGCCGCAGCCGCACGAACATTGATGCGATGCTGACGGAATGGGGCTATGATGCCGCGGCGCTGCGGAAGGTTCGCGCGGAAGCGGTGGAGGAGGAGCTGCAGCGCTGCGGCGTTGTGCCGAAGCCGGGCGCCGTGGAATGCCTGCAGTGGCTGCGGGAACAGGGGATCCCTGCGGCGATTGCGACCTCCAGCGCAAGGGAGGTCGCGGACCGGTATCTTGAAATGACCGGCCTTACGTCGTATTTTTCCTTCGTGATCAGCGGGAATACGCTGGAAAGAGGGAAGCCCTTTCCGGATATCTTCCTGGAGGCGGCAAGGCTTCTGGAAAAACAGCCGGCAGAGTGTCTGGTTGCGGAGGACAGCTATAACGGTGTGCGGGCAGGCCGCAGCGCGGGAATGTACACCGTGATGATCCCGGATCTGATTCCGGCCGATGAAGAAATGCAGCAGCTGGCGGATGCTGTCCTGGACAGCCTGCAGGAGCTGCCGGCGTGGATTCGGGAGCGGCAGCAGGTCTGCTGATCTTTCCTCAGGGAAACGCTGATGAAAGCGTTTTCCTCGCCGGATCCCGGCTGTGAAGCAGCATTTTATCTTGCAAATCCGTGCGCTCCATCGGAGTTTTTTCGCCGGTGCCGTAACATTTTCCGAAGCGGTGCGTACATGCAGATATAAGGCTGCGGAGGAGGCGGCGTTCGAAAGCGTTTATAAGCGTTTGAGCGTGTTCGACGCGATGCCGGGCAGCACAAGGGAAACCGCCTGAGCAGCAGGCCGGGATAAGGGGAGGAATCACGATATGAGAAACATGAAATGGATCGGAATGATCGCAGCTGCGGCAATGATCGGTTCGCTGACCGCCTGCGGCGGTTCGGCAGAGGATGCGCAGAGTGCGCAGCAAGGCGCCGCTGTTTCGGAAGAGACGGCGGATGCGGAAGCGGTGCAGACAGCTTATGCATACGAGGACGAGTCGACCGGCTATGTCATCCGGGACTGGGTCGGAAGCTTTCAGGGATTTCGATGGGACGGATACAGCGGCACCCTGGTGTTTGCCAACTGTATTGATGAGGAAAAGGGAATCTGCGTAGTGGAGGTGCGTGCGGTCAAGAAAGACCTGCCGGAGGATTTTGATACGGAAGCCGAGGATGCAGAGGATAAAATGCAGGAATATCAGTCCGAAATCACATTTCCGTATATCTTTTATTCGGCAGACGAAACCGTTACGGAAGAGGATATGAAGGCGGCCTACGAAAAGGTGCTGAAGGAGAAGGCAGAGGAGGTTTCTTCGTTTTCTGATTGCGGCGGAATGACGATGTATCAGTTTGGCGAGAAGGCGACGGTGTCCTATTCGGAGAACGCCACGGAACAGACCCGGGAGCTGTTCGAAAGCCTGCAGCAGGACTGGGAGGCGCAGAGAGCGGAAGGACAGTACGAGACATATCAGGGGGCTTCCGGAATTACCTTCCAGACGGTGGACTATGACGGGAATGAGGTCGATGAGTCCGTTTTCGGGAATGCGAAGATCACGATGGTGAACATCTGGGCAACCTCCTGCAGCCCCTGCATCGGCGAGCTCCCGGAGCTTCAGAAGCTGAACGATCAGCTGGAGGACGTACAGGTGATCACCATTCTGGCTGACGTAAGCGATCCGGATGACGACGATGCCATCGAGGAAGCACACGATATTGCACAGACGCAGGGAATGACCCTGCCGGTTCTTTTGACCAATGAGGAGCTGGAGGAGGCGTTTAAGGTAACCGGCACACCGACCAGCTATCTTGTGGATGAGAACGGCAATATTGTCGGAAGACCCAAAACCGGCGCTCCCAAGGATGCGTACGGCGACTATGCAGAATGGATTCAGCAGGCGCTGGAGAATCTGTAATCGAATGTCGGCAGAATCATATATTGTGAGGATTGCGGGAGCGCAGCGCGCAGCAATCCGGGTATTGTTATAGCGGAAGGCAATCCTGATTTGACGGATCCCAAGGCCAACGCTCCGAATGAGAGTCTGCTCTCACAAGGAGCGTTGACCTTGGGATTCTGGTGTTTCATAATGAAGTGCAGCGGCATAATGACGGGCGAAACGTTGGAATAAGCGGGGCGAAGGAATGGATACATCAGGAGAAAAAAAGAGGAAGGGCAGGAAAAACTGCCTGCGATATGTGATTGTCACGGCAGCACTGGTCAGCATGATCTTCGGCATTGTGCGGAAGGAGCCGAAGGTTGTTCTGCGCAAGGCAACGAACATCTGTCTGGAATGCATCGGAATCGGGTAAAATCGGATGGAAATCAGACCGGCCCGGGACAGAAGCAAAATGAGGATCGAATCGGACTTGGGCAGAATCGAAACGGGAATCGGACAGGTGCCGGACAAAAGGCCGGCGGTGACAGGATAAGGGGGAGAAATGAAGGAGCGGTTGAGGAAGCACGGCTTTCGCCGTAAGCTGGTGCAGGCGGCTGCTGCACTGGCGCAGAATCCAAGGTGGGCCGGTTGGGGAAAGAGCCTGATTTATACGGGGCCGTTGAAAAATTTCTGCGTTCCGGGAATGAACTGCTACAGCTGTCCGGCAGCCATCGGGGCCTGTCCCATCGGTGCACTGCAGGCTGTGGTCGGCAGCAGGAAGAAATTTTCCTTCTATATTGTCGGATATCTGGCTTTGATCGGAATTCTTCTGGGCCGGTTCGTCTGCGGGTGGATCTGTCTGTTCGGTCTGATTCAGGAGCTGCTGTATAAGATTCCGGTTCCGAAATGGAATGTGCCGAAGAAGCCGGATCGGATCCTCCGCCGGCTCAAATACGTCCTTCTTGCGGTGTTTGTTCTGATCCTGCCGGCCTTTCTGAAGGTCAACAACGGCTTGTCCTCCGTCCCGTATTTCTGCAAGCTGGTATGTCCGGCAGGGATGCTGGAGGGCGGAATTCCGCTGTCCCTTCTGGATGAGGGAATCCGTTCGCAGATCGGCTTTTTGTTCCGTTGGAAATTTCTGATTCTGGCGGTGATCGTGGTTTCATCCATGTTCATACACCGTCCCTTCTGTAAATATCTCTGTCCGCTGGGGGCGTTTTACGGGCTTTTCCAGCGCTTGAGCTTTCTGAAGCTGAACGTGAACGAGAAGCAGTGTGTGAGTTGCGGAGCCTGCAGCAGCCATTGCAGGATGAATGTGGATGTGGTGCACAATCCCAACAGCGCAGAATGCATCCGCTGCGGGGAGTGTACGAAGGTTTGCCCGACCGGAGCGCTGCATTTCAATATAACGGAGAGGATCCGAAAAAAGTAACCGTTGTCTTACGTAAAGGAACAGAAAAGAGTCTGCCATCATCGCAGCCATTCGGAAAAGGAGATCTGTCATGGCACAGGTACAGGAAAGCGCAGGGATTTATTTTGATGAAAAACGCAGGGTGTTCAAGCTCGATACGGCTCATACGACCTATATGATGGGAATTACAAAGGAGGGAAATCTGGGCCATCTTTATTACGGAAAAAGGGTGGAGCACTGCTGCGATGCGGATCCCTTCCGGGGAGGGGAGTGCCCCGGGACCGCAGTGCGTCCCGGGGAAAAGCAGGCCTTTCTGGCTGCCTTTCCCTTTGAGTATCCCACCGGAGGCATCGGAGACTACAGGGAAAGTGCCCTGGAGGTGCAAAGCAGCAAGGGGCATACGGCCTGCGAGCTGTTTTATGACTCCTATGTTGTGGAAAAGGGCAAGAAGGGGCTGACCGGGCTGCCGGCCACCTTCGGCACGGGGGAGGAGGCATCTTCTTTGTCCATCGTGCTGAAGGATCCTGTACTGCAGCTGAAGGTGACGCTTCAGTACGGCGTTTTTGCAAGGCAGGATATCATTACCCGCAGCGTTCTTGTGGAGAACGAGGGGAAGGAGCCCCTGCGGCTGGAGAGGGTGCTCAGTGCCTCCTTTGATATGGACGACCACGATTATGAAATGCTGTTTATGACGGGTGCGTGGGCAAGGGAGCGGAGGATACAAAGGCGCGATATCTCCTATGGAAAACAGAGCATCGGCTCTGTCCGCGGGGTATCCGGTCATCAGGATCATCCCTTCCTTGCCCTGGTCGGAAAGGGGACGGATCAGAAAAAGGGCGAGGCCTATGCCATGGACTTCGTGTATTCCGGCAACTTCCTGGCCGAGGTGCATAAGGAGTGCAATGCAAGTCTCCGAATGATGATGGGCATTCACCCGGAGGGCTTTTCCTGGAAGCTGGAGCCGGGGGAGGTGTTCACCGCGCCGGAGGTTCTCATGACCTATTCCGCTGAGGGACTTGGCCGGATGACACGGAATTACCACGATGTGATGCGCCGGCACCTGATCCGCAGTCCCTACAGGGACATCGAGCGGCCGATCCTCATCAACAACTGGGAAGGGACGTATTTTGACTTCGACGGGGACAAGCTGTACAGCATCGCGAAGGATGCGGCGGACTGCGGCATAGAGATGTTCGTCATGGATGACGGATGGTTCGGAAACCGGTGTGACGACCACCGTTCGCTGGGAGACTGGACCGTCAATGAACAGAAGCTGGGCGGCACGCTGAAGTCCCTGGTGGACCGCATCAAGGGGCTGGGACTGAAGTTCGGCATCTGGTTTGAGCCCGAGATGGTAAGCCCGGACTCGGAGCTGTACCGTGCGCATCCGGATTACGCTCTGCAGATTCCGGGGCGCGACCCGATGCTGGCCCGCAATCAGCTGGTGCTGGATCTGTCCCGAAGGGATGTGCGGGACGAGGTCTACGGCATGATGCACGCGGTGTTGAGCAGCGCAGACATTGATTACGTGAAGTGGGATATGAACCGGTATCTTTCGGATATCGCAGGGCTTCAGCTGCCTGCGGAACGGCAGGGAGAGCTGCTGCACCGTTATGTGCTGGGACTGTATGAGCTGCAGGAGAGGCTGGTGACGGATTTCCCGAATCTGCTGCTGGAGAACTGCTCCTCCGGCGGCGGACGGTTTGACGCGGGTATGCTGTACTACAGCCCGCAGATCTGGACCTCCGACGATACGGATGCCATTGAACGGCTGCGGATTCAGGAGGGCACGGCGCTGGTTTACCCGCTGTCCAGTATGGGAGCCCATGTCAGCAAGTGCCCCAACGATCAGGTGGGCCGCGTGACGCCCTTTGAGACCAGGGCAAACGTGGCCCTGGCGGGAACCTTCGGCTATGAGCTGGACATCTCGAAGCTGTCCAAGGAGGACCGCGGCCGGATCCCCGGACAGGTGGCACGCTATCACAGATTCCACGGGCTGATTGCAGACGGAGATTATTACCGCATCCATTCCTGGGACAACGAGGAGCCGTGGGATGCGTGGGAGACGGCGGATAAGGATGGCTCAGAGGCACTTCTCACCTATGTACAGGTGATGGGCAGGCCCTCCGTTCTGAGCCGCTTTGTGACATTGGAGGGCCTGGATCCCCGGAAAGCTTACCGGGTGATCCGGATCGCGGACGGAGAGGAAACCGTCTGGAAGGAGGAATGCTACGGCGACGTCCTTATGAACATCGGCCTTGCCATGCCTGCGTTGGGCGATTTCTGCAGCTGCCAGTTCCTGATTCAGGCGCTGTGAACCGGATTTCATGAGATAGGGAAACTATGTCTTGCCAAAACGTCCCTTGCGTGGTACAAAGGATAACGATTGTATACAATTATACGAAAGGGTGAGACCGATGAAAACATACGCAGAGATGTCGCGGGAAGAGCTCCTGAAGGAGAAGGAATCCCTGGAGCAGAGGTTCAAGGAGGTGGAGGCCAAGGGTCTGGATCTCAACATGGCGCGGGGAAAGCCGTCCAAGGCACAGCTGGATCTGTCCAACGAGATCATGGATGTGTTGAATTCTGAGTCCTATTTTAACGACGAGACGGGAACGGATTGCCGCAATTACGGTGTAGGAGAAGGAATCCCGGAGGCAAAGCGCCTTATGGGCGAGATGTCGGAGGTGAATCCGGATGACATGATCATCTTCGGCAATTCCTCGCTGAACATCATGTTTGATACCGTGGCAAGATCTTATACGCACGGCGTCTGCGGGAACACGCCGTGGTGCAGGCTGGACAACTGGAAGTTCCTCTGCCCGGTGCCCGGCTACGATCGTCATTTCAAGGTGACGGAGTTTTTCGGTGCGGAGATGATCAACATTCCCATGACGCCGGAGGGCCCGGATATGGATCTGGTGGAGCAGTATGTCAGTCAGGATCCTTCCGTAAAGGGCATCTGGTGCGTTCCGAAGTACTCCAACCCGCAGGGCTACAGCTATTCGGATGAGACGGTTCGCCGTTTCGCGGCATTGAAGCCGGCGGCACCGGATTTCCGTATTTACTGGGACAATGCGTATTCCATTCACCACCTGTATGATGAGGAATCCCGGCAGGATGTGATTCTGGAGATTCTGGAGGAGTGCCGCAAGGCAGGACATCCGGATATGGTTTACAAGTTCATCTCCACCTCAAAGGTGACCTTCCCGGGCTCCGGACTGGCTGCCCTTGCCTCCTCTAAGGCGAACCTGGACGATGTGCGCAAATACATGTCCGTACAGACCATCGGACATGACAAGGTAAATCAGCTGCGCCATGTAAGATATTTTGGCAATATGGCCAACATGCATGCGCACATGAGCCGTCATGCCGCCATTCTCCGGCCGAAGTTCGAGATGGTGGAGGAGACCTTTGAAAAGGAGCTGGGCGGTCTTGGCATCGGAACGTGGACCAAGCCCAACGGAGGATATTTTATCTCCTTTGATTCCATGGACGGCTGCGCGAAGGCCATCGTTGCCATGTGCGCAAAGGCCGGGGTGAAGCTGACCCCCGCCGGTGCAACCTTTCCCTACGGCAAGGATCCCCGGGACAGCAATATCCGCATTGCACCGTCGTTCCCTCCGATGGACGAGCTGAAGGAGGCAGCGGCTGTTTTTGCCCTCGCCGTCAAGCTGGTCAGCATCGATAAGCTTCTGAACAAGTAATTCCGTCACAACATCTTTCCCAGCAGCTCGGTTCCGACATCGCAGAGTGTTCCGTTCACGGCATCGGACAGCCATGACGCCATGGTGACGCCGCCGCGGACCGGCACATAGAAATAAGGCTGGCG
>CAYXAN010000009.1:0-15980 GCA_964461705.1 uncultured Sarcina sp.
TTTGGCCTTGGCGGCTGTGCGATGAGCTCCCTTCCTCCGAAGCGGTAGGATTTGAGTCCCATGCCGTTCAGGAGGCCAAACTGTGCCTCATAATGCTCCCCCAAAAGCCCGATATTAAAGGTGCCCCGGATAACGTGAAGAGGCATCCCCGTTCCGTCGCCGCCTCGTCCGCTGCTGCCGGATCTGCTGCCTGATTTGCCGATGCCTGTCTGATCCGAAAGATCCGAAATCGGCTCCTTGTCCGTCTCAACCAGAGGTACCTCAAACACCCCCTGACCGAAGGCCACCTCATGCCCTGCCCTCGCCCAGCTCTCATCCTCCTTAAGCCGGAAGGAAACGGTGACGGCATATTCGCCCGGGGCCTTCGGAAGGGAAAACGGAAGGTCATAGCACTGCTCCGTCAAAGGCTCCACCCTTGTATCCACCGGCACGCTCAGCAGCCGGCTGCCCTCCTTTTCCAGCAGCACCTCGCAGGCATAGCGCTCCGTGTTCACAAACAGATTCCGGTTGATCACGGTAAACCGATCCCGTTCCACCCGGATCTGAAGATTCTGGTAGAGAAATTTGACCTCCTGCAGCTTCGGATAGGGCATCCGATCTCCTGCCACGATGCCGTCTCCGGAAAAGCTGTAGTCCGTCGGCCGCTCGCCGCAGTCGCCGCCGTAGGCCTGAAACTCCCTGCCGAAGCGATCCCTTCTGCGAAGCGACTGATCCTTGAAGTCCCAGATGAACCCTCCCTGATAGCGCGGCTCACGGTCGGAGAGCTCCGTGTAAAGGTACATCCCTCCGTTGGAATTTCCCATGGAATGGCTGTACTCGCAGCAGATAAAGGGCTTGCCGGGGTGCTCTGCAAGAAAGCTTTGGATCGCCGCAGCTGAAGGATACATCTGGCTTTCCATATCCGAGGTCGCTTCGTAGCGGCGGTCATGGAAGATCCCCTCATAATGCACCAGCCGATCCGGATCCAGCCGGTGAAACAGCCGCGACATTTCATAGATCACGCTCCCGCCGAAGGACTCATTGCCGCAGGACCAGATGAGGATGGACGGGTGATTCTTGTCCCTTTGATAACAGGAATTGACCCTGTCCAGAAGAGCCGGCTCCCACACCGGATTGTCCCCGGGGACAATGTTCTCCTCTCCGGAGCGCTCCTTTGCTGCCCATGAGCCGTGGGTCTCCATATTGTTCTCTGCAATCATATACAGTCCGTATTCGTCGCAGAGACGGTAGAGCCTCGAATCATTCGGATAATGGCTGGTGCGGACGGCGTTGATGTTGTTCTGCTTCATCAGAATCAGATCGCGCCGCATCTCCTTTGTTGTGAGGCTGGCCCGTCCCTTGTCGCAGGTAAACTCATGACGGTTCACTCCCTTGAACACGATCCGTCTGCCGTTGAGGCACATGATCCCGTCCTTCATTTCGAACCTGCGAAAGCCCACTCTCTCGTGAATATACTCCACTGCCTTCGCCGTCTTGGCGTGAAGCACAAGATACAGATCATAGAGCTGCGGATCCTCGGCAGACCAGAGGACGGGCTCTGCCACCTGCTCCCGGATTTCGTTGACGGCCTCGTTGTCGATCTCTCCGGAAAGGATCACCCTTCCGTCCTTTTCCAGCCGATACTCCGTATATCCATAAGCATGCCGCTGCATTTTGCCTGCATCGTCCCCGGCTGCGGGCAGAGCCTCCCTCATGCCTCCCTTCGCTTCACGCGAAACCTCTTTGCCGGTTCCGTACGTATCCCCCGGCACAGACAAGGCCAGATTCAGGACAAGCTCTGCCCGGGACAGATCCTCCGTCAAAAGTGTCCGGATCTTCAGATCCTCCAGATGCACGGCAGGCTTTGTATACAGATATACATCCCGAAAAATTCCGCTGAAGCGGTAAAAATCCTGATCCTCCAGCCAGCTGGAGCTGGTCCATTTGTATACCCTCACGGCCAGCTTGTTCTCGCCCTCCCGCACATAGGGTGTCAGATCGAAATCCGTCGGAGTAAAGGTATCCTCGCTGTAGCCGATAAAGCTGCCGTTGAGCCACAGCGCATAGCCGCTTTCCACACCCTGGAAGGAGATAAACAGCGGCTGCCCCTGCATGCCCTGCGGCACGGTAAAATATCTGACATAGCTGCCGACCGGATTGAACCTCTTCGGCACCTGTCCCGGCAAAAGCTCCTCCCTTCCGTCCCAGGGATATTGAATGTTCACGTAGGCCGGAATATCATAGCCCTCCATTTGCATGTGCGCCGGCACCGGGATTTCGTCCCAGCTCCTGCAGTCGAAGGAGAGCTTCTCAAAGCCTCGGACGGCCAGGGACGGATTTCTTGCGTAGGAAAATTTCCACATTCCGCTCAGGCTGCAGAAAAGAGAGGATTTTTCCTCCCTCATTTCCTGCTCGGATGCGTAGATCCTGTGATCCGAATGAGCAGGGAGAGCATTGATTTTGAAGGCTCCCGGATCCTCGATGACGGACTCATCGAATTCGCCGTCACCGGTGCTGCGCAGGATGCAGTGCTCCAGCTTTCGGCTGTCCATGCCGGTCTCCGGAAATTCCCTTCCGATCCAGGCGTCCAGCTCCTCCCGAAACTCCTCCATGCACTGATGAAGAAGGTTGACCCCCTTTGTCCTTTCGCAGTCCGAAAGCTTCCTGCGAAAGCGCTGCAGCGTGCTCTCCGAGATCGGCTGCACCAGATCACTGGTGGTATGCAGGGCGGTCTGAAAGCGCAGATCACAGGTGCAGTTTTCCACCACCTTTTCGTCGGAAAGGCCGAAAAGCTCCTCCAGAATCAAGGCGCCGACCACCACGTTCACCGGCCCGCTGGGCTTTGCAGACACATCAGAATACAACGGCTGAAAAATTCTCTCATTGATCCTCGGAAAAATCTCCCGTGCAAAGCTTCCCGCCCACGACCTCTGAAGGCGCTTCTGTTCCCTCTCGTTCAGGAACATCACCCGGTCACTGAGTCCAAGCTGCTGATAGCTGTTGGATGAAAACGCCATATTTACCCCCTTATGCCGCAGCTTATCTGCGGCAGTGCAGGGAAAGTGCCGCACAGGCGGCCTCTCCCTAAAACAACGGTGCTGCCAGGCGCAGTACGCACTGAAAGCCCCGGATCAGCACATTGCGGTTTCCCTCGGCATATTGCTCCGTCACCTCCGTGCTGCGCTCAATCAGATGCTCCATATCCGCCTTCATGTCCAGAACCGCCCTGCTGTGATACAAAACGCAGCCGTCCTCAAAGTGATGATACAGACTCCGGTAATCCAGATTGATGGTGCCGCAGGTCGCGATGCGGTCGTCACTGACACAGCATTTCGCATGGCAGAACCCCGGTGTAAATTCATAGATTCGGACCCCTTTCCGAACCAGCTGCGCGTAATAGGATCTCGTGAGCTGATACGTGATCTTCTTGTCCGGAATCCCCGGTGTCACGATCCGGACATCCGCCCCCCGCTCTGCCGCCAGTGACAATGCCCTCGACATCTCATCCGTCAATACCAGATACGGCGTGACAAAATAAAGATATTGCGACGCTCCGTTTGCAATGGACATGTATACATTTTCTCCGACCAGCTCCTCATCCAGGGGAGCGTCCGCATATGGCTGAATGAAGCCATATGGTTCCTCTCCTGCAGGTTCTGTGCCGGTTTCTTCTTCGGTTCTCTCTCCGGTCTTTTCTCCGGCCTGTTCTCCGATCTTTTCTCCGGCCTGTTCTCCGATTCGACAGTCCGCCCTTAACTTCTCATTCCATGCGGGAAAGAACTGTTCGAAATTACTATCGGCATTGTCCGCCTTGCGAATGGCGTTCCACAGCTCCAGAAAAACCGCCGTAAAGGTATTCACCGCCTTCCCGGTCACCCGAATCCCGGCATCCTTCCACTCACCGTAGGGATGCGTCACATTAAAATACTCATTGGCGATGTTGTATCCGCCGGTATACGCAATTCTTCCGTCAATCACCGTGATCTTGCGGTGATCCCGGTTATTCATGAAAACGCGCAGTCCGGGCAGCACCGGATTGAAGACCTTCGCCTGAATTCCTTCCTCTCTTAAGCGATCCTGGAACTGCAGCGAAATGAACCCGATGCTGCCCACATCATCATAAAACAGACGGACATCCAGTCCCTCCGCCGCCTTTTGCCTTAGAATCTCCCGCACTCTGGCAAAGGACTCCTTGTCCTCGATGGCAAAATATTCCATAAAAATATAGTGCCTTGCATTTCGAAGGTCCTCCAGCTGTGCCTCAAAGGCCTCTGCCGCATTCGCATAATAGCGGCAGCCCTCATCGGCGTACAGCGGAAACCTCCCCCTCCTCCACAAATAGGACGCCACGCCAAAGGAGGCAGAATTTTGTCCGCGCAGCGTCTCCTGCCGTCCGCTCTCCTGCTTCAAAAACACGGACATAGCTTCCTCCATCCGCCAAAGGCGGCTGGCCATGGGCTTGGTTGCCGACTTGCTGGCCATCAGAAACCACAGTGTAACCCCAAGGACAGGCGCAGAGGTAATCAGAACAATCCACGGCAGCTTCATCGAGGTCGTAATATGCTGTCCGTAAATTCCCAGCACCAGAATCACCGCAAGGAGTTCCACAATAAGATGAATCACGGTAGAATAATTATCCAGCCATGACATCATAAGATAAAAGAAATAGATCTGCAAAACAGCAGCAAACGCAACAAAGGCCAGGCGAACCACACCGTTTCCGGCATCTGTCCTGCGTTCGGAACGTATTCGATTCAATTGCTGTACCTCATGCTTTCCGGCCGTAGAATAAAAGACAACGATTCCTGATACATTATAAATCATCTGGTCTTCAGAAAGGAAACCGTTATGTCAGACAACAAAATTGCAATGGTAACCGGAGCTTCCCGAGGCATCGGAGACGCCGTCGCATCCGCCCTTGCCGCAGACGGGTGGGATCTGATCCTGACCTGCAGGAGCTCCCTCCCGGAGCTTCTTGCGCACGCACAGGAGCTGACAAGACAATTCTCCGTTCAGGCTCATGCCTTTGCCTGCGACATGGGAAATTCGGAGGCCGTCACAAGCCTGTTCCGGCAGCTGGAGGCAGATCGGCAGATTCCGTCCCTTCTTGTAAACAACGCCGGGGCCGCCCACATCGGCCTTCTGCAGGACATGTCGGATGCCCAGTGGGAAGAGCTTCTGCACACCAACCTGTCCTCCGTATTCTACACCTGCAGAGCCGCCATCCCCCTGTTTCTGCGGCAGAGCTGCCGTACAGCCGATGCTGCTTCTTCGTCTGCGGCCCATTCGGGCACACTGACCTGCAGCGAGCACTGCAATGACGCCCCCGGGCGCATCATCAACATTTCCTCTGTGTGGGGCCTTGCCGGTGCCTCCTGCGAGGTTGCCTACTCCGCCGCAAAGGGCGGCGTCAATGCCTTCACAAAGGCCCTCGCCAAGGAGCTGGCGCCCTCCGGCATTCCCGTCAATGCCCTGGCCTTCGGGTGCATCGACACCGCGATGAACCATCACCTGTCGCAAGAGGAAAAAGCGGCCCTGGCAGAGGAAATCCCTGCCGGCCGCTTTGCGTCCCCTGCGGAAGCCGCTGCAGCCGTGCTGCAGCTGGTTCACGCTCCATCCTATTTAACCGGGCAGATCATCGCCATGGACGGCGGCTGGCTTTGACAGGCCCTTTGGAAAACGCTAATTAAATCAGCATTTCCTTAGTAAACTGATCTCTCATGCGCTGCAGATACCTGCACTTTCTGCGGTACAGCTCTGCGTCGTCCGTGCTGCCGAAGCCTCCCGCCCGGCCTGCCCCTTCTCCGCAGGATCCGTACTCGCCGAACCGGGCGGTCCGCTCATTTTCCGGATTTCTCCAGTTATCCCAATGAGCCGGATGAATTTCCCGGTCAAAGGAGCAGTTCATCCAGTAGCAGGCACCATGCTCTCTCCACGGGCGTCCCAGATAAACCGTTCCGGCAGGGCAGTTTCCCTCCACGATGCAGTCGGCAAAAAGATATCCCTCACGATCCGCCGCCGTAGAGGGCGCCGTGATATAGCACGCTCCCGCAGCATGCGGCACCGGCTCGATGCGGCAATGATCAAATACCGCGTCAGCTCCTCCGAAGATAAAATCGATGTTGCCTGCAATGCGGCAATTGCGATAATACTGCTCTGTATCCAGCCTCGGCGTATGCTCCCGCGGTCCCCGGAATCCGTTTTGCTCCCGCTCCCGCACGGGGAGCGGCGCCGTAAACAGCGTATCCTGATTCCCCAGCAAAACCGCCCCGTCCATGAAGACCTGCCGGGCATCCGCATACACGGCAAGGGCCTGACCGGCCCTTGCCCCGTCTCCTGCCGTGTTCTCGATGGTGATATTGCTGACCCTGGCCCGAATGCCCCCAAGGAACAGGGTCTGGGAACGGAAGGTTCCCGTCTTCTCCTCTCCCGGCCAGGGATCCCGTCCGCCGCAGGCTCCTGTGATCACCGTGCGCTCCGCACTTTCTCCCTCAATGATATAATCCGCCAGCTCGATAAACGGCCGTTCCCGGTAAACTCCGTTTTTCACAACGAAATATACCGGCTCCTGCGGATTCGCACTGCAGGACTCCACCGCCCGAGACAACGTCGTAAAGTCTCCCTCGCCCTGCATGGAAACAATGATTTTCCTGCGTCCCTTATCCATAAAATTTCCACAAATTTCAATCAATCTCTACAGCGTCCTCATAAAGGCCAGGTCCTCGGCAGCGCAGGTATGATTGACATGCTCCCTCAGCAATGTAACGTTCCGTGTCTGACGGCCAAGCCATTTCGAGATTTCATCAAACCGCATACACCCCTTCCCCAACGGCATATCGGTAAAGGTGTCATAATCGTTTGTGCTGCCGTAGACAAAATCCTTGATGTGCAGTGCGTCCACGCGATCCCCAATGACGGAAAGCCAATCCCTCCAAAGCTGTTCCTGGTTCGGAATCAGCTCATATTCCAGCAGATTTGCCGCATCGAAAATAAAGTGCAGATGCTCGGCATCATCCACCGTTTCCATCAGATGCTGCACCGCATCGATGCTGTTCAGGGGATGCCAGAAGACCGGCTCAACAGCAAACACAGCATTCTCCTTCGCTGCCGTCTCCACGATGCGCTGAATACTGTCCTCCATGAATCCAAGTCTCCGGGCTCCCTCCTCATGATCCATATGGATCACCGAGGTCTCACTTCCCACGCAGACCGCCCCCAGCTCTTTTTGCATTCTCAGGACACAGCACACGTTCTCCACCGCTTCCTTCCTTTTTTCAGGATCCGGTGTACTCAGATCCTGATAGCAGCCCAGCACCGTGATCTCCAGACCGCACCTTTCAAAGGCATCCCGAATTTCCCTTCGCTGCTCCTTGGTGATGTCCTTATAATTGTCGATCCCCTGAATCGCCTTCGGCATGGCAACCTGCGCAGCCTCATATCCCTCCTGCTGCAGCAGCGATGCCAGGTGATCTGCCGTATGCTTCCCGTAATCATGTGCGCGACAACCGATTTTCATTCCGTTCTCCCTTCTTTGCAGCGCCTGGTGCGCAGATTTCATTTTTCTTGAGAAAACACTGATTAATCAATGTTTCCTTAGAATCCTCCGGTGGATCGCACGGATTTGCAGTGAAAATTGCTGCTTCGCAGCCGGAATCCGGCAAGAGAAACGCTTTCATCAGCGTTTTCTTAAATCCCTCACCGTATCCCGCTCGAACAGCTTATTGTCCAAGTAGACCCGTGCATTGTCGATGATTCCGGATTCCATGCGGCTTAGCAGAATCCTGGTTCCCTCTCTTGCCAGATCTCCCATGTTTCTCTCAATGGTGGTCAGCCTCATATTGCCGTAGGAGGACATGTTCCAGTTGTCAAAGCCAATCAGTGAAACATCCTCCGGCACGTTCAGCCCTTGTTCCGCCGCAGCTGCTTTTGCCGCAAACGCCATTTCATCATTGAAGCAAAGGATCGCGGTAGGAAGCGGATCCATCTCGAAGATCCTTTTCGCTGCCTCGTATCCGCTGGCATAACGATAATTTCCCTGTTCTATGTGGATTCTGTCCGGATTCAACCCATGCTTGAGCATGGAATTGCGCCATCCGATATGGCGAAGGCTTGTGGAATCCAGACCCTGTATTCCCTCGATCACGGCGATGTTCCGATGCCCCCGATCCAGAAGGTAATCCATTCCCTTTTCCATGGCCTTCGCCTCATCGGTCACGACATTGGGGATGTTGTAGGGAATAATACGGCAAATCGCCACCACCGGAATTTCCTTTTCCAGCACCTCATCAATAAATGCACTGTCCTCTGTTCGTTGAGAAACCAGAATGATGCCGTCATAGAAGCTGGGGTTCAGCTCCCCCTTCTGGTGCATGTCAATGCCCTTGACGATCACATTGTAGTGCGTTCCTACCACATCATAGACACCCGTCAGGACATCGTGAAGAACAAATGGCGATGTCATCTTGCTGATCGTTGAAAAGTACAGACCGATGGTGTAGGATCTGGACATCTTCAGATGAATTGCAGCCTGATTCGGAATGTATCCCATCTCCCTTGCAATATCCAGAATCTTCTGCTTGTTTTCGGATTTTCCTACACTGACATTGTTCAGGGCCCTCGATACCGTCGAGTAGGAAACCCCTGCACGTTTTGCAATATCCTTGATTGTAACCGGCATTCGTTCTACCTTCCTGCTTCTTACCTGTTCCGCTTCTCAAGAATATCCTTTGCCTTACCTTGTTTTCCGAGTGGATCCATGAATCCGGTTCTGATTCCGCATTCCTGTGTCATTCCCGGATCAGGTGATCAACATGCTCCGTCACGACAGCCTCCCCCTTCTGCCCGGTGATGACAACATCCCTCAGCTTCAAGGTCTCTATATTATTGGCGTAGACACCCAGATAGCATTGCTCGTCAATTCCTTCCATCATTGCGATTTGTCCCGGCTCGGCATCCGGCGCATAGGTGACTTTAACATGCTCCATCTCGACACACCGGATCTTCTGCTCCGGCAGTCCGTACATGAAGGCTGCGGCCAGATGGCAGTTTTCGGCATCAATGTCGCGGAACACAAGATGGCGAACCTCCGGTGTCCTCTCATCCACAGGAAGGGCTTCCTTACTCTGTACATATGCCGTATGCCCGTCCGGATCACAGAAATAGAAGCAATTCACGACAAACGGTGTCTTTACATGATCCATCCGAATGTGTTCAAACACAATCTCATCCAGAATTGCATCCTTGCCCCGGCCCCGGCGGGTCTTAACCCGCAGTCCCCTATCTGTGTGAAGGAACAGACAGTCGCGCACGGTCATTCTCCTCACGCCTGCCGCCATCTCACTTCCCACGGTAATGGAGCCGTGTCCGTCCCGCATACAGCACTGGCGGATGGTCAGATCCTCACAGGCTCTTTTGTATTTGCTGCCCATATAGATCTTTCCTGATTTCACGGCAATACAGTCATCGCCGACAGAGATATAGACACCGACAACCTCAACATCATGGCAGGACTCCGGATCCAGACCATCCGTATTGGGAGATACCTTCGGATTGACGATCTCCATATTCACAAAGCGCAGATGATCCGAAAAATACGGATGTACATTCCAGCTCGGACTGTTCTGCACGCGGATTCCCTGAATCGTGACATTTTCGCAATGGTTTAAGAATATCATCCTTGGGCGGAAAGCGATATTTCTTTTTTTAGGCTCCTTCCACCAATTGTCAAAGGATGCATTGCCGTCCACTACGCCCTGTCCGTAGATCACCACATTCTTCACATGGATTCCCGTAATCAGTGCGGCAAAGCAGTCCAGCGGATTCCCCTCCCAGGTTCCCAGATTATATTCTCCGGTCTCGTCATAGCTGTCGATGATTCCCTTTAATACGGAAAACTTCTCGCGATTTGTCTCTCCCAAAAGTACAGCTCCCCCGGCAAGCTCAATGCGGATATCATCCTTCAGGAACAGGCTGGTAATTTTGTAGGTTCCCTCCGGAATCAGCACGCGGCTCTCCTTCGGACAGCACATGATGGCTGCCTGAATGAAGTGGGTGTCATCCTGAATGCCGTCCCCCTTTGCACCAAAATCGCGGACATTCAGTGTGACAAACTCCTTTTGGGTTGTGAGCTCTGCCGTCTGCTCCTCCTGTGCATCCTTTACGCGGATTTCATAATGCGTCTGCGGCTTCAGTCCGTAAATGCTGACAACGGTACGGTTGGTCTTCTGTTTAAGAACGCCGTTGACATAGATCTCTCTCTCCCGATCGGACTCAAAGATGCTCCCGTCCTCTATCTCCAATGTGATGCAGCGTGCCGTCTGAAAAATAACCCTGACCTTCATCCTGACCGTCCTCTTTTCAAATAAAACACCGGTTCCCGAATCTTTCCTGCGGTCTTACGGAAAGCTTTCGGGACCGCTTATTGTGAATATCATTATGCACTGTCGTTATGTACTGATGCAAAAAGGGACCCCTCTGCTGAAGGATCCCCTTTGATTCTTGTTGTCCTGCCGGGGCAAAAGGCCTTTGCCCCCGCGATATTGATGATATCAGCCCTTCACACCGCCGGCTGCAATGCCGTCAATGAAGGAATCCTGTGCGCAGAAGAACACGACCAGGGACGGTATGATGGAAATCAGCGACATGGCCAGAATACGGTTCCACTGGAAGCCGACATCTCCGTCCATCGACATCCGCAGATAAATCGAGTTCGTGTACTTCTCCATGTCCGATATATAGATCAACGGCCCCATGAAGTCGTTCGACGTCCACATGAACTGGAACAGTGCACAGGACACCAGCGACGGCTTCAGCATCGGCACGATGACATGCCACAGTGTCTGCACGCAGTTGCATCCGTCAATCTTTGCCGCCTCCTCCAGCTCCTTCGGCACGCCGCGCAGGAACTGAATCAGCATGAAGACGAAGTAGGTGTCCGTTGCAAACAGCGACGGTACAACCAGCGGCAGGTACGAGTTGGTCCATCCCCACTTGTTGAACATGATGTACTGCGGCGCATTCAGAACCACCTGGGGAAGAAACAGCGTTGCCATCATCAGGGAAAACATCAGACCCTTTCCCTTGAAGCTGAATCTTGCAAAGCCGTAGGCCGTTACCGTGGCCGATACGACCGTGAAGATGACCTTCGGAAACACGATCTTGTAGGTGTTCAGCATGGACGTAAGAAGGTTGATCTTTCCTCCGTAGTTCTTGAAGGCCTCCTTATAGCCGTCAAACACCGGATTTTTAGGCCAGAACCATGCGCTGGTGAAGATCTCGGAGTTGGTCTTGAAGGTCGCTCCCACCATCCAGATCAGAGGATATACCATGATCAAGCCGACTGCAATCAGGAGCACATAACGAATCACCGTACTGACTTTCCTTTTTTGTTCTTTTGTCATGGAATTCTACCTCCCATCCTCGTCGGAATAATAAACCCACTTCTTCTGGCTGGCGAAGGCAATGCCGGTCAGTGCGCATACAATCACAAACAGTACCCACGCCTGTGCACTTGCCATGCCCATCTTGTGCCGCAGGAAGGCGTTGTTGTAAATCAGTATGGAAATCAGCGTGGTCGCACCGTTCGGGCCGCCCTTGGTGACAAGGAACGGGCCGTTGAACTCCTGGAACGCCTGGCACAGCTGTGTGATCAGGTTGTAGAAAATGACCGGAGTGATCATCGGAACCGTGATCTTGAAGAACTGTGTCCACTTTCCGGCTCCGTCAATGGAGGCTGCCTCATACAGATCCTGCGGCACGCCCTTTAAGGCGGCAAGGAAAATCACCATGGCCGAGCCGAACTGCCACACACGCAGCAGTACGATCACCGCCAATGCTCCGTTGTCGCTTGCCATCCAGTTGATCTTTCCGAAGCCGAATGCCGTAATCACCGTGTTGATCAACCCGTCCGTGTTGAATACCGCTCTCCACAGAATGGCGATGGCAATGGATCCTCCCAGAATGGACGGAATGTAGTAGGCCGTACGGAAGAAGTTTACGCCCTTGAGCTTGAAGTTCAGGATAAATGCGATAAACAAGGCAAACGCCAGCTTCAGCGGCACATCGAAAATCGCATATTTAAAGGTGACCTGGAACGCACGAATGATATCCTCATCCGTAAAGATCTTCGTATAGTTCATCAGACCGTATTTGCTGATGCCGCTGAACAGATCGTAGTCCGTAAAGCTGTAGTACAAAGATGATGCAAACGGATATACCTTAAACAAAAGAAATCCGATCAGCCACGGTAGTACAAACAGAAAACCGACATTTTCCGACAGGAGCTTTCGAAATCCCCTCTTCTGGTTCATACAACTGCCTCCTCACTTCGTGATAACACGCCTGCTGTCCGATCCTCCCGGACGGCGCCCACTATCCCCTTATGGTTATTGCCGTGAAAACTCCGGGGCATGGCACTCTCATTGCAGCTCCATCAGGTAATCCTCAAAGTGCTCCGGATTCAACGCTCCGTTATCACTTCCGCGAATGATGACCTCTTTGAGTGTCCGCTGATCTGCCGCAGACAGAAAAGAGAAATCCCCCGTCTGCTTTCGCCTGTCCATCACACCTGCAACCGCTTTGCGCAGCATCAGCTGCATTGCCCGGTAATGCTCGAAGATCTGTTCGCTCATCTTCTCCGTAACATCTTCCAGCAATGCCGTCTGCTTCAGGTCAAGAGGTTCCAGACTTTTGAAATAATCGACAATCTCAGCGTAATTTGCCTTGTCCTTCACTGCCTCTCTTACGTTCATATCGATGCCCATAAAATCCTCAGGACAGCCGCCGGATTTCTCCGGCGGCCCTTTTCACCATAACGATGATATTGCTTTCGATCAGTTGCCAAGGCACTCGTTTACGCCGTCCAGCAAAGCCTGTGCCGCTGTAGCCGCATCGTAATCCTTTGTGCTCAGCTTGCCGAACACCTTGTAATATACGCCGTCCGGATTTGCCTTCAGGTCATTGTGCTCAAACTTAGCATCCAGTGTGAATTTGCAGTAGTCCAGAACCTTCGTGTTGGCTTCCTTTACAAGATCATCGCCAAGACCCTTCTCATTCAGGACAGTCAGTGCTGCTGCAGAGCAGGGAATGCCGCGCTCTGTTCCGCAGATTTCCACGCCTTCCTCATCATTCAGAAGGTAATTGATCAGCATGGCAGCTTCCTTCGGATGCTCAGAGGTTGCAGAAACAGCCAGTCCCATTGAGATCTTGGTAAATCCGCCGTTGTAATCACCAAACTTCAGGAACTCACCGATCACAAATTCCTGATCCGGCTTATTGGTGCTCTCTGCAACCGCCTTCTGGAACTTGGATGCGGAAGAATCCCACTCATAGATGCCGGCATACTTGCCGTCGATCCACTTCGCATTCTTATCAAGGGAATCCGCCATATCTCCGTTGATGACTGCCAGAGTCGGAATGACATGGCCCTCTTCCAGCTTGTTGATGAACTCCATCCCCTCAGCGATCTCATCCGCCGTGTACTGAACCTGTCCGTCCTCAACCCAGTTCTTGCCGTAAATGGATTCGAGGTAATATACCAGGAAAATCATGCGGTCATATTCACCAAGAGCCAGAGGATAATAATCCTCATCGTAGGCCTTGAAGGCCTCGCCGGCTGCAAACAGAGATTCCTCATCGGTGGGGATGTCCACGCCGATCTCATCAAAGGTTGTCTTGTTCCAGTAGAACAGACGGCCCGTCAGTGCAACCGGAACGGCCATCAGCTTGCCGTCTGCCTTGCAAAGCTCCAGAGAATCCTCCGGGAACTGTGTCAGATCCAGAACATCCGAGTAGTCCTCAAGATTAGCAAAATTGGTTCCGTTGCCGCTGTAGGATTCAATCCAGTTCCAGTTGATCTGCATCACATCTGCCGCATTGCCGCCCATGATGTTGAGAGCCTGCTTCTCCTCCCAGCCGGACCATGCACCGTACTCCGTTGTTACCGTGATATACGGATACTTCTCCATGAATGCGGCAACAGCTGCCTCGGTTGCTTCATGTCTGGAATCGCCGCCCCACCAGGAGAACTTGATTTCCACCTGCTCCTGGCTGTCCGAGGATGCTTCCGAAGACGACTCCGCAGACGATGAATCCGTTGACGAAGACTCCGTGTCGGAGCTTGCAGAGCTTCCGCATGCTGCCAGGGACATTGCCATCAAAGAGGCAAGAGCTGCAGACATAACCCTTTTTACGTTCTTTTTCATAAATTTCCCCTTCTGCATTATTGCTGTTGGTGTTCCCCCAGCGCTTTCCAAACAGTTTCCCGAGCAAATTCGTCATAATCCGGAGAAAAATGTGGATTGTACGGCATCGTGTTTTGATTGCAAAGGTTTGCACCGTTTTTCAAAAAAGAATGCATATTTTGTACGTCGTCACGCTTCCTTCACGCTGAACTGAAAAATATGCATTTCCTTGCTACAAGGTAGATTATAGTTTTTGTCTATATTGCTTGTCAAGCATTCATTTCATACATTTTTTATGGTATTTTTAGCATCTTTTCCTCATTCCATTTTCCGGCAAATTCTGTTACCATGTACTACATGCAAACGTTTGAATTCGGTGACTGTTTAACAATATGTATTCTCAAGGAAGGTTCTGCATTATGGCTATGGACATCTTAGACCGCTACATCGATCAGCTTCTGACAAACAGCACCCCCAAGGCTCCCATCTGGAACATTGAGAAGCTCCGGCAGGGTGCAAAGCCCTCCTGGAACTATATCGACGGCTGCATGATCAAAGCCATTCTCGAGCTCTATCATATAAGGAAGAAGGAGGACTATCTGACCTTTGCCGATGCCTTCATCGACTATTTTGTGCAGGAGGACGGCTCCATCCTTTCCTATGATCCCGAGGAATACAATCTGGACAACATCAATGCCGGGAAAACGCTCTTTGATCTGTATCAGCTGACAGGGAAGGAGAAATACCGCAGGGCCATTGACACGGTATACAGCCAGCTTCTGAAGCAGCCTCGCACGTCCAGCGGAAATTTCTGGCACAAGCTGATCTATCCCAACCAGATCTGGCTGGACGGACTCTATATGGCGCAGCCGTTTTACATGCAGTATGAGCTGACGTTTAACGACGGAAAGAACTGTCTGGACAGCTATCAGCAGTTCCTGACCGTGTACGAAAAGATGCGGGATCTTCGAAACGGGCTGTACTACCACGCCTATGATGAATCCAGAGAAAGCTTCTGGTGTGATAAGGTGACCGGGTTATCAGATAATTTCTGGCTTCGTGCTCTTGGCTGGTTTGCCATGGCTCTGATTGACACCATGGAGGTTATGCCGTCCTCTCTGAGCACGGAAAAGGAAATGCTGCGGAAAATCTATCAGGAGCTCATCGACGCCATGCTCCCCTACCAGGATGCGGCAACCGGCATGTGGTTTCAGGTGGTAAACCGCGGAGGCATCAAGCCGAATTACCTGGAGACCTCCGGGTCTGCCATCTTCGCCTATGCAATCATGAAGAGCATCCGCCTCGGACTTCTGGATTCCTCCTATTACACCTACGGCAGAAAAGCCTTTGACGGTATCTGTAAGAAATACCTGTCCGAAAAGGACGGCGTGCTCCAGCTGGGCGGGATCTGCCTGGTGGCCGGTCTCGGGAACAAGCAGATGCGCGAAGGAACCTTCGACTATTATATGCGCGAGCCTGTCGTGCAAAATGATGCAAAGGGCGTTGCTCCGCTGATCCTGGCCTACATTGAAACCCTGCAGTGAACGATGAACGGTACGGTGAGCCTCGCCGCAGGTATTATGTTTGGGTCAAAGGGCCTTTTGCCCCATAATACACTTTTGGATGAGATGCCCTTGTGGGGCTCTTTTGGCCCATGATACCCACTTGAAAAAAAGCCGTGGATCGCCTATCATAGGTGAAGTGCTGACGCCGCCATGGCGGAACTGGTAGACGCGCGGGACTTAAAATCCCGTTTCGGTGACGAAGTACGGGTCCGATTCCCGTTGGCGGCACAATTTTAAAAGCCTTGTATTTACGGGA
>CAYXAN010000010.1:0-15638 GCA_964461705.1 uncultured Sarcina sp.
GCTTTGAAAAAACCTCCTACAACATGGAGGAGCTCGAGCAACAGCTGTTGCGCAATGGATGATGCCGAAGGATTCTGCCCATCTCGGATTTCGCTTCCGGGATGGGTCACTTTGTTGCCCAAAGGAGACCCCTTGTCACTGCCAAAGGAAGAATATGACAAACTGATGCTGGAATACAGCAGGACGCAAAGCCGTCACCGTCATCAGCTGCTGCAGCGAAGGGAACAGGTTTATGCCCGGATTCCGGAGTACCGTGAGCTGGAGCGCAGGGTTCCTGACCTTTCGTATACGGCACTGGAGGAGACGCTGTCCGGGAAAAAGCCTTCCTTTTCCCTGCGGGAGGAGCTGGACCGGATTCGCGCCGGGAAGGCGGCGCTCTTAAGGGAGGCGGGGTATCCTGCCGACTATCTGGAGCCCACCTTTGACTGTCCGGACTGCAGGGATACCGGCTACATTGACGGAAAAAAGTGCCATTGTCTCCGTCAGAAGGAGATCCGGATTCTCTACCGTCAGTCCCACCTGGAGCAGCTGCTGCAGACCAATCGCTTCGAGCTTCTTTCCACGGAGTATTACAAAGGCGAGGATCTGAAACATTTTAACGGTGCCGTTGCAGCCTGCCGCAATTTTATTGAGCATTTCAACAACTATGAAAATTTATTTTTCTATGGTACAGTCGGTACCGGCAAGTCTTTTTTGTCCATCTGTACGGCCGGGGAGCTTCTGAAGGCGGGACATTCTGTCCTGTATTTCAGTTCTGTTTCGCTGTTTGAAACCATTTCCTCCTACGTTTTCGGGCAAAATGACAAATCTGCCTATCATCAGTTTCTGGATGATCTGTATGACTGTGAAATTCTTGTCATTGATGATCTGGGAACAGAAATGACCAACAATTTTGTGTCCACGCACCTGTTCTCGCTTCTCAATGAGCGTGCTCTGCGCCGAAGGTCTACCATCATTTCCACCAACCTTTCGCTGCCGGAGCTGCGAGACCGGTACTCCGACCGTATTTTTTCGCGAATTACCAGCAGCTACACCATTATGAAGCTTACCGGCCCAGACATTCGAGTGAGTCGGAAATTGAGACAATGACATTGAGCCTGCAGCGTCATGCTGCAGCAGAAAGGGCAACATGGAGCAGATCAAAAAGCATGACAAGCGTAAACTGGAATCCATTCCCGTAGGATCCCTCGGTCTGATTCCCATCACAGGATGTGAGGAAATGGGAAAAGAGATCGACTACTATCTCACCAGATGGCGGGCCGAGCGTGAGAGTGAGCACAAGAACAGCCTGGCCTTTTCCGGATATCAGCGTCCTACGTACATTGTGAATGTGGATCTTCCCCGCTTCGGTACCGGCGAGGGAAAGGGTGTGGTCAGCCAGACCGTCCGCGGCATGGATCTGTACCTTTTGGTGGATGTCGTGAACTACAGCAAGACCTACCGCATGTTCGGTGAGGTCAATCATATGTCCCCGGACGATCATTATTCCAACCTCAAGCGTGCCATTGCGGCCATCGGAGGAAAGGCGCGGCGTATCACGGTCATCATGCCTTATCTGTATGAGGGACGCCAGCACAAGCGCTCCGCAAGGGAATCGCTGGATTGTGCCATGGCGCTGCAGGAGCTGGTTCACATGGGAGTGGACAACATCATTACCTTTGACGCCCACGATCCCCGCGTACAAAATGCCATCCCTCTGTCCGGCTTCGACACCGTGCAGCCGGCCTATCAGTTTATCAAGGGGCTTCTGCGCCATGTTGACGGGCTGCAGTTTGACGCAGATCACATGATGGTGATCAGTCCGGATGAGGGCGGCATGAAGAGAGCCGTCTATACGGCCAACGTCCTTGGCCTGGATATGGGAATGTTCTATAAGCGCCGGGATTACACACGGGTGGTGAACGGACGCAATCCCATTCTGGCACATGAATTCCTTGGCTCCTCCGTGAAGGACAAGAATGTGATCATCATTGATGATATGATTTCCTCCGGCGAAAGCGTTCTGGATGTCGCCTGCGAATTAAAAAAGCGGGGTGCGGCCAGGGTCTTCGTCTTTGCCACCTTCGGACTGTTCACCTCCGGTCTGGATCTGTTCGACAAGGCCTTCCGGGAAGGGATCATCGATCGGGTTCTGACAACCAATCTGATCTATCAGACGCAGGAGCTGCTGGAGCGTCCCTGGTACATCAGCTGCAGCATGAGCAAGTACATTGCCTATATCATCGATACGCTGAACCACGACAGCTCCATTTCGGATCTTCTGGATCCCTATGCCCGAATCCAGAAGATTGTGACACGCTATCGCGAAAACGGCATGCATACCATCGAATGACAAGCAAGGACAAAAAGGACCACCAATGACAAAACCGCACAGCAGGCCGGGAAAATCGGCCTTCTGTGCGGCTTTTCGCAGTTGCCGGACACCTTGGACAGGACCCGTCGCCGGTTTTCCCTAGCCAGAACGCTAAGGAAATTGCTGCTTCGCAGCCGGGATCCGGCTTAAGGAAGCGCTTTCATCAGCGGTTCCTTAAGCAGCTCCGTTTGCTGTGATATAGCTCAGGAACCGATTCCCCGCCTTTTCGAAGTCCTCCGCTGCTTCCGATATCTTCTGCAGATAGACCTCTCCGGCATCCGGATCATAGATCTCAATATTTTCCGGCCCGTATCCCACCAGCAGCACAGTGCTGCCGTCGGCTCTGCAGGCGTATACCGGGCTCCCCTGTCCCACATAGTACAAAACCTCCTCCAGGGTACAGCCGGTTAAATTCAGCACGGCGGCGTCTGTCTCGAAGGCCTGCTCCAGAATGGATACATCGGTCATTCCCTGCTCGATCATGGCGGATACATCTGCCGTAACCCCTTCCAGGGACAGCATTGCCTCCAGACAAGCCTCCCGGCTGCCGCGAGACGCCGTGCCTTCCTCTATCGTTGTCAGCGCATCTATTTCACTGCGGGAAGCCCGTGCCTTTTTCCACACATATCGGCCCTCGCCGTTCAATACCACACCCGTGTTAAACTCCTTTGCCGCGGCAATCGCATCGGAGATGCTCTGCGTCCGCTCCTTAAGTCCCTTCCCGCTGTAAACATAATAGCCGTCGTCTCTGCTTTCCTCCCCCTTTGACGACTCGCCCGGTACCAGTTCCCGGGAGCCTTCATACAGAATCTCCTGCGGGCGAAGATATTTTCCGTCCGACCAGTCCGAAATCCCGACACCAATCTGCACCGTGCTGCCATATCGGGCGTCCGAGACGGTCTGCACAAGCTGCGTCTGCGACTGCGTCTGCCCGCTGCTGATGGTGTCCTCTTCGGCAGCAAGATACTCCACGCCGCCTGTGCTCCCCGCTGCGGCACGCTGCACCCGCTCCAGAAGGATCTGATTGTCTCGGATCTCGCAGGAGGATACATAGTATCCCTCCTGATGATAATCCTCCAGAACCTCCAGCTGTTGATTTACAATGTAGATGTGCCCCATCGGTTCCAGCACATTTCCCGTGCTGTCCGTTATGATGTCCTCCGTTTTCAGAGTTCCGTAAATCAGATCCTGTCCAAGAAATCCCAGGGGAACAGCCATTTCTTTTTCGGGCGGCTCCACAACCTTTTCCTCCGTCCCGTTCAGATTCCGCAGAAGGATTCTCCCCGTCGCCTCTCCGTCTGCCCACTCCTCATAGGCAATCAGAGCACCGCTGTCGGAGATCACGGCCCGCTTCGATGAAAGGTCCTCAACAACTGCGCGCAGGCTGCAGCTGTCCACATCGATTTCATAGAGGGTATCCTCCATCGTCAGATACAGCTTGTCCCGTTCGACATCATAATGTGCAATCTGTCCGATCTTCTGATCCAGAATCTCAAAGGAGCCGCTGTAGGGCACGAACACCTTCTCCTCCAGCGTATGATATTCCCCGCTGTAATGATAAAAGGAAATGCCCGTCCTTCCCTCATGCTGACCGCAGTTCATGTATCCATAGACCAGAAAATCAATGCTGCCGTCCGTCTCCATATGAAGGATCCGAATGTCGTGCTCGGCATGGGTTTCCCTTACCCCGGTATCTCCTGCCGCATCAAAGCCGTAAATATAGATCAGCAGATCGTCGGAGGACATCACCTCATAAAGCCTCCCGTCATGGACAAAGGCTGTCACATCCTCCTTAGCCGTCTGTACCACCTGCATGTCCGTCTGCGCAATCCCGATGCACAGATTCCCGCCCGTGCCGTAGGGATGGCTGGGATCAAAGTCCTGAGACATGGTCCTCTCATAATCCATCAGGTAAAAGCGATCGGTTCCCTTCCGAAGCTCGTAATATTCCTCACATCGATACAGCAGGGTTCTCTCTGCGCTTTCTCCGTCCTTTGGCTCCGTGGATACGTAATAGCTGCCGCGTATGCCGATGTAACCATCCTCCATATCCGTCACAGAGTAAATCGGTTCGGTTACCTGCCGGGGCTCTAAATCGCCCCACGTCACCTGATCCGCACTGTTTTCAAGCCCGACACAGGAAAACGAACTGTTCGAGACCTTATCCGACGGCTCCAGATACGTAAGCAGCTCCTCGGCATTGGACGGATCAAAGGTCATGTCATGAAAGCTCTGAACAAACTCCAGCGCCTCCTCTGCCAGCTCCAGACAGGAATCGTCCTCGGAATAGGTAAAACGCGTATAGTACCACACCGAATCCGTCTCCTCTGTCGAAAGAGTCAGCACCAACAGATACTCCGTATCCGGCTGAATCAGATTCTGAAAGGACAGGGACACGGAGGCGGTGTCCTCGGCGATCCGATATTCCGGGGACGGCTCCTCGATCAGGCGCTCTCCTGTGATATCCCGCACCTCGACGGATACCCCTGTGAGGGTCTGACCGTAAAGCCGGATCGTGAGCTTCATCTGCCGCTCCGAGGAAATGGGCGTCAAAAGGGTCCGCATGGCACCCGGGTTCAGCGGATCGGTGTTTCCGTACAACGTATTAAAGGCAGTGCCGCCGGTCTCCATGGTAACAACCGGCAGTACTGCCTCTGACATTGTCGTTGTCGTCTGTGTACCGGAGCCTGAGGCAAAAATCTCCAGCAGGAGCACCACGATACAAAACAAAACAACAGAATACAGCGTTCGATAAAGGGTCTTGCGCATAGCTCACTTTCCGGCCGCGTCCAGACGAACCAGTGCACGGTAGAGCTTCGCTTCGAGGCGAACTCGCTCCTGTCTGGACAGCTGCAGGTCTTTTAATCTCTCTTCCGCCCGCTCCTTGGCCTTCCTGGCCCGATCCACATCAATATCCGCGTCCCATTCCCATGTGGTAGGGAGCACCCGGCAGACACCGTCCATCACACTGAGCATGCCGCCGATGCATGCGGCAGAACGTCTGGAATCATCTGCAAATGTCACCTCTGCAGCCCCCATGCCGATGGCCGTACAGTAATTGGTATGTCCTGCCAGAATCGCCACGTCTCCGCCAATGGTCCGTAAACGGATTCTCTGTATCTCACCCTGATATTCCGGGCCGTCCAAGGATACGACCTCGATGGGAAAGGTTGTCATACACTGTCCTCTCTATTCTAACACAGCGGCCTTGGTTTGGGAAAACACAGATGAAGGCGTTTCCCTTGCCTACGCTGACTGCTCCGCCTTGCGGAATACATCGTCAATGGTCCCCACCAGAAGGAACGCACTCTCCGGAAGATCATCGCATTCGCCGTCCAGGATCATCTTAAAGCCGCGAATGGTCTCCTTCAGCGGAACATACGTCCCCGGGATGCCGGTAAACTGCTCGGCCACCGAAAAGCTCTGCGACAGGAAATTCTGGATCTTGCGGGCGCGGTAAACCGCCTTCTTGTCCTCATCCGACAATTCATCCATGCCCATGATGGCGATGATATCCTGCAGCTCGCGGTAGCGCTGCAGAACCTGCTGCACACCTCTTGCCACGTTG
Source organism: uncultured Sarcina sp. (assembly GCA_964461705.1). GTDB lineage: Bacteria > Bacillota > Clostridia > Lachnospirales > Lachnospiraceae > CAG-791. Next base: position 5,922 of record CAYXAN010000010.1, read on the forward strand.
TAATGCTCCTCGCCCACAATCTCCGGCGACAGAATGCGGCTGGTGGAATCCAGAGGATCCACGGCCGGATAAATTCCGCGGCTTGCGATATCACGGGACAAAACCGTTGTCGCATCCAGATGCGTGAAGGTCGTTGCCGGCGCAGGGTCCGTCAGGTCATCGGCCGGCACATAAACCGCCTGTACCGACGTAATGGAGCCCTTCTTGGTGGAGGTAATACGCTCCTGCAGAGCGCCCATCTCCGTGGCCAGCGTCGGCTGATAGCCTACTGCGGAGGGCATGCGGCCCAGCAGTGCCGACACCTCGGATCCTGCCTGCGTAAAGCGGAAGATGTTGTCAATGAACAGCAGTACATCCTGATTTTTGACATCGCGGAAATATTCTGCCATGGTCAGGCCGGAAAGACCGACCCTCATTCTTGCTCCCGGCGGCTCGTTCATCTGACCGTAAACCAGAGCTGTCTTGTCCAGAACGCCGGACTCCTTCATTTCGCCGTACAGGTCGTTTCCCTCACGGGTGCGCTCGCCAACACCGGTAAAGACGGAAATTCCTCCGTGCGCCGTAGCCACATTATGAATCAGCTCCATGATCAGCACAGTTTTTCCTACGCCTGCACCGCCGAACAAACCGATCTTTCCGCCCTTTGCATAGGGGCAGATCAGATCGACAACCTTGATTCCGGTTTCAAAAATCTCCTGTGCGGGCACCTGCTCCTCAAACGAGGGAGCGGGGCGATGAATCGACCATCTCTCCTGTGTCTTAGGCGCCGGCTTGCTGTCCACCGGCTCCCCCAGCAGGTTGAAAACCCGTCCGAGGCACGCATCACCAACCGGCACCGAAATCGGCGCCCCGGTATCCACTGCCTCTACCCCTCTTGCCAGACCATCCGTAGAGCTCATGGCAACGCAGCGTACCACCTCGTCGCCGATCTGCTGTGCCACCTCCGCGACCAGCTTCCTCTCTCCCATGGGAATCTCAATCGCGTTGTTCAGCTCCGGCAGCTCCCCTTCCGCAAAGCGAATGTCCAGAACAGGGCCAGTAACCTGTATTACCTTTCCCTTGTGTTGTTCACTCATCTCCAACTGTTATCCCTTCTGTCTCAGAAAAGTGCCCGGCCGGAGCCTCATGGCTCCCGCGCCGCAAAGATCCGTTCCTTCTCAAACACGCCGCATCACGCATGAGGCGTCTCAAATCTCCTCCGCACCGGCCACAATTTCCGTGATTTCCTGCGTAATACTGGCCTGCCTTGCCCGGTTGTAATTCAGGCTCAGAGTGTCAATCATCTCCTCCGCGTTGTCCGTTGCCGCTTCCATCGCCGTCCGTCTGGCCGCCAGCTCGCTGGCCACAGACACGTTGACGCTGGTATAAAGAATGCCCGCCAGATAATCCGGAACGATGGAATCGAACACCGTCTCCGAATCCGGCTCGTAGAGAATCAGATTTCTCGCCTTCCCATCTTCCCTCCCCGGCTTTTCGGCCCCGGTGAAATCCGACAGCGGCAGCATAGCCGTAATCTCCGGCGTCTGCGTCATCATCGACACAAAGCGGGTGAAGCACAGACCGACATGTCCGAAGTTTCCCTTCGAATATTCCTCGCAGATCAGACGAGAGATTTCAAAGCAGTCCGACGCTCCGATCGCTGCCGCCTCTGCAAAATTCTCTGACAGAATCGGCACCTTCTTATGGGCAAAATAATCGACTGCCTTCTTCCCGACGGGAAGCACCGTGTAATCCTTCCCCGCCGTCTCCTCCTCCATACATTTGAACAGGTTCGCGTTGTAGCCTCCTGCCAGGCCTCTGTCACCGGCAATGACAACATACAGCCACCTATCATTGCCGCCGCTGCGTGCATAACGAGATCGAAATTCCGTGTTTTCCGTCGCAATGTTCGTCAGCGTCGTATGCAATGTCTCATAATATGGCTTGCTTTGTTCTGCCTTTTCTTTGGCTCTTCGAAGCTTCGATGCCGCCACCAGCTGCATTGCCTTGGTGATCTGCATGGTGTTCTGCACACTCTTAATCCGAAGCTTCACCGCCTTCATATTTGCAGCAGCCATGGATCATTCACCTTTCTGTCAGAAATTCGCCGGTATATGCCTCCAGCACATTCCGAAGCTGTGTCTCCGTGTCGGCCTCCAGCTTGCCGGTGCTGCGGATGGCGTTCATCGCCGCCAGCCCGTCCGGATCCTGATCCAGTCTTGCGTACAGTCCCTGCTCGTAGGCGGCCATTTTCTCGGCCGGCAGCTCGGTAAGAAGATTCTGCGTCACCGCATACAGAATCGCCACCTGCTTCTCTACCGGAACCGGCGCTGCATTCTTCTGCTTCAGTACCTCCACAATCCTGGCGCCCTGCTCAAGACGCGCCTTGGTATCCTTGTCCAGATCCGAGCCGAACTGTGCAAAGCTCTGCAGCTCGCGATACTGGGAATACACCAGCTTCAGGGTACCGGCCACCTTCTTCATCGCCTTGATCTGAGCATTTCCTCCGACACGGGATACCGAAATACCCGGATTGACGGCAGGCATAATGCCTGCGTGGAACAGCTCCGTCTCAAGGAAAATCTGTCCGTCCGTGATGGAAATAACGTTGGTGGGAATATAGGCCGATACATCCCCTGCCTGCGTTTCAATGATCGGAAGTGCGGTCAGAGAGCCGCCGCCCTTTTCCGCCGAAAGCTTTGCCGCGCGCTCCAGCAGTCTGGAGTGCAGATAGAAGACATCTCCCGGATATGCCTCACGTCCCGGCGGGCGGCGAATCAGCAGGGACAGAGCACGGTATGCCACCGCGTGCTTGGACAGATCGTCATAGACAATCAGCACGTGCTTGCCCTGATTCATAAAGTATTCGCCCATGGCACACCCTGCATAGGGTGCAATGTACTGAAGCGGTGACGGCTCCGATGCCGTAGCCGCAACCACAATCGTATACTCCATGGCACCGTTCTTTGTCAGCTGATCCACAAGATTGGTGACGGTGGAACGCTTCTGTCCGATGGCAACATAGATGCAGATCACATCCTGTCCCTTCTGATTCAGGATGGTATCCACCGCAATGGTGGTCTTTCCGGTCTGTCTGTCGCCGATGATCAGCTCACGCTGCCCTCTTCCGATAGGAATCATGGAATCGATTGCCTTGATTCCTGTCTGCAGAGGCTCCTTGACCGGCTGACGATCCAGAATTCCCGGCGCCGGTGACTCCACCGGCCGATATTCGCTCGAGGCAATCGGGCCCTGCCCATCGATCGGCTGTCCGATGGCGTTTACCACACGCCCGATCATGGCATCTCCGACCGGAACGGATACCACGCGCCCGGTTCTCTTTACGGTCTGTCCCTCACGAATCCCGACATCCTCACCGAACAATACCGTGGAAACGCTGGTCTCCTCCAGATTCTGCGCCATCCCGTAGGTGCCGTTTTCAAATTCCAGCAGCTCTCCGGATACACAGTTCACCAGTCCGCTGACACGGGAGATTCCGTCTCCGACCGTCAGAACGGTACCGGTCTCATTCTGAATGATCGCATTCTGATAATGTTTAATCTGACTGCGGATCACTTCGGATATTTTTTCAGGTTTTAATTCCATTCAAACCACATCCTTCTTGTATTCATCCGTCACAGAACCGTCTCCTCCATCTTTCTGCGAAGATCCGAAATTCTGCCCCGGACAGTTCCGTCGTACAGTCTTCCCTCCATTTCAACCCGGACTCCGCCCAGTACGGCAGAATCCACCTTCTTATGAAGAACGACCTTCTTTCCGCTGATTTGCTGCAGCCGCTCCCGCAGCCTTTCCTGCTGATCCTCGCTCAGATCCGTCGCACTGACAACCACGGCATCCGTGATGCCGTGATCCTCGTTATAGCAGCTGCGATACGCAAGATAACAGGATCTGAACTCACGAAGAAGCCCCTTTTCCGTCAAAAGCTTCAGGAAATTCAAAAGATAAGGCTGTACCGCGTCCCCGAAAGACTCGTCCAAAAGCCCCAGCCGTTCCTTTTTGGGTACGGAAGGCTCCTGCAGCAGACGGATATATTCCGGATACTCCCGAAACAGCTCCTGCACGCAGGTCAGCTCCTCCATGATCGCTTCTGTGAGGTTGTCCTCCCCGGCCAGATCATACAGGCTCTTTCCATATAAGCTTCCGGCGCTTGTCATGACGCTTCTCCCACATGCTCCAGAAATTCATCGATGAGCTTTTTGTGATCCTCCTCGTGAATCTCCTTCTCTACAACCTTTCCGGCAATGTCCATCGCCAGACCGCCAATTTCATCCTTGGCTTCATTGAGGGCCTTTTTCTTCTCCTGGGCAATATCTGCCTCTGCACGGGAGCGAATTCCCGCCGCCTGCTGCTCGGCCTCGCGAATGGTCTTGTCCGCTTTGGTCTGTGCCTCTCTTTGCGCATTCTGGATGATCCTTGCCGCCTCGTCCTTTGCGACCGACAGGCTTGCCTCGTACTCGGTCCTGAGATCATCTGCCTCGGCCTTGGCCGCTCTGGCATCGGTCAGCTCCTTCTCGGACAGCTGACGCCTTTTTTCCAGAATTTCATTGATCGGCTTAAATAAAAACTTCTTCACCAGCAGCATGGTCAGAAACAGATTCAAAAGCGTTGCGATAAAGGTCCACGGTACAATCGTAACGAGACTTTGTGTTTCCATTTCCACTCCTTTGCCGGTATTACTGCAAATAGTTCATGAACATGCCGGGTGCTACGAAGATCAGCAGCAGGCCGGTTACGAAGCCGTAAATACCGGTGGTCTCTGCGATAGCGCAGCCAAGCAGCATGGTGCTGGTAACGTCGCTCTTGCACTCCGGCTGTCTGCCGATGGCTTCCAGCGCCTTCGCAACGGCGTTTCCTTCACCGATACCGGGGCCGATACCTGCGATCAGTGCACAGCCCGCTCCGATGCCGCAGCCTGCCAATGCGATACCTCTTGCCAACAACTGAAAATCTCCCATGATGTACCTCCTGTTGTGTTGTTATGGGGATGAATCTCTATTCCTCTGCAGCATTGGCGATATACATCGTCGTCAGCATGCAGAAAATAAATGCCTGCATAAATCCTGTAAACCAGTCAAAATACAAGGACGCCACTGCCGGGATGCCCACATCCAGGATCGGGATCTGCGACAGAAAATCTCCCACCACGCCCGGAATCAGCCCAAGAATTCCGGCAGACGCCAGTGCCAGCGACCAGTAAATCAGTCCGTCGATTACCACGCCGGACAGGATGTTTCCGAAATGACGGCAAGCCATGGAGACCGGTGTCGCCAGCTCCGACAGCACATTGAAGGGCGTCATGATCGCAATCGGCTCTGTATATCCCTTCAGGTATCCGCCCAGCCCGCCGGTCTTGATCTTGGTTGCCGTGATCATAATGAACACCAGCACCGCCCACGCCGCCTCCGTGGACAGATCCGCCGTAGGGCTCCACGCGCCCACAAGACAGATCAGATTGGAAATCAGGCTTGTGGAAAACAGCGCCGCAATGAACGGGATCAAGCCGTCGAATCTGGTTCCTCCGGTATTGTTCCGGACAAAATTTGTCGCCAGCTCCACCAGCCATTCCGCCACAGCCTGACGCTTCGAAATGTTCTCTACCTTCAGGTTCCGGGTCAGAAACAGGCAAAGAGCCAGAATAATTCCCATCACAATCCAGGAATTGACCAGGGTTTCCGAGATGAGAATGTCTCCCAGCACCGGAATTCCGGTCCGGATTCTTGCATAGATCTTGGCTCCTTCAATCGAGAAATCCATCGTCTTTTCTCACTTTCTCCTGTAGTCCAGAACTCCCTTGCCCCGGATGAGAACCCCGGGCATAACAAGGGGTGCGATTGCCGCCACCGGGTTAATCCCCGGAACAACAATGGCCAGAATCATAAAAAGAATCTGCCCCAGCGTCCGATACCGATAAGACAGTGCAAGCCTTCGCTTGGCATTGTCGAAATTCTCCTCCGATGCCGCCTTTTCCGCTACCACGGCCATCACAAGAAAGTTGCCGACGGCAACAAGACAGCCCAAAACGCCGCCCAGAACCACACCGGCCCCGAACGGAACCGCGGATGCCGCAAAATGAAGTAGCAAAAATATCATCAGCATCACCGCTGTCCCTGCCGCTGTCCCGACCGCCACAAACGTCGTAGACTCCTTCACTGCCCCTGACAATTTCATCAATCTTCCGTCACCTCTTCATCTGCCGACCGGTCGATTCAATGATCCGATGATGCGGCCAACCAGGCTAAGGAAATGCTGATTTAATCAGCATTTCCTTAGCATCCTCCGGTGGATCGCACGGATTTGCAAGGGAAAATGCTGCTTCGCAGCGCAAATCCGGCGAGGGAAACGCTTTCATCAGCGTTTTCCTAATAATGCTTGTTGAAGGCAGCCCGGTCACGCTTTCCATCCCTGTCGCGGGTTGCCGACAGATAAACCTTATAGGCCGTCATAAAGGATGCCCCCAGTCCGAGAATCAGTGACGGAAGGTACACCCACAGGCCAAAACCAAGCCGGGAAATCATCAGATATGCACACAAAAGACACAAAAGAACCGGTGTTGCAAGGGACAGCCCCAGCTGTCCGATCAAGGATACGCTGCGCATGAATCCTGAAAAATCGCGCATTTGCTCCTCCCCTCTCATGTTCTGAAGTCCCCCGCAGCGGTTCATCGTTCTCCGCCGCACAGCTGCCGAAACCGTCCGTCCTTTGTGCTGCCCGAATAGGCACTTTGCACGATGATCCGAGGCCATCAAATAACGAACCTCATTCATTTTATTTGAATTACGATTTCTTTGCAACAACTTAACGTCACAAATCTACAATAAAATCTGATTCTGTCGCGAACATTGACAGGCAAAATATGCAATAACCGATAAAGCGGCACATCAGCAGAAGATGTGTCCCTCTGATCAATAGAAGATGTGTCCTCCGATGGTGTATTTGGGCTGCACCTGCGGAATGGGGGTACGGAAGAACAGACAGCTGCCCACATTGGTCTGTCCGGACATGGCGGCATCCGCCGCCTGATAGCAGGATGCGGTAGCCTCGTCGCCGGCAAGCGCGACGGCAAGCCGGCCGGAGCCGGCCGGTGAAAACTGACTGCTTTGATAAATCACTCCGGAAAGCGTATTCGGAAACGCACCGGACATCAGCCGGTTGATCACAACCGCTCCCACCGCAAGCTGACCTTCATAGGGCTCTCCGCCCGCTTCACAGTAAATCAGATTTGCCAGGAGGGTACGGTCTCCCTCCTCAAAGGAAATGGCATCAAGACTCCGCCAGGCTGTCGAATCGGACAGCGCCTGCAGGCGTTTTTCCTCCTCCAGCTGTTTTTCCAGGGCAGAAACCGTGGCATTTTGCTCCTCCAGCTGATCCTGCAGCAGCTCCACGGCATCCTGAGCAGACGCAATCTCCGCATTGGTGGAGTTCAGGGCACCTGCCGTCTGATGAACCAGCGTCGTAACCTGATCGGCCTGCTGATCCGCATCGTTATGAAGGCTCTCCAGCTCCTCCTGCTGCCTCTGCAGTTCCTCCTGTTCCTCCTCGAGCTTTTCCTTCTTCTCCGTAACCTGTCTGGTTACTTCCTTGTAGCTTTCGAGCGTCTTTTGATCATATTCATTCAGCTTTTGAATATAATTTCTGCGATTCAAAAGCTCTCCGTAGGAACCGGCGGTCAGCAGAATTTCCAGATAGTAGTCATCCCCCTTCTCATACAGAAACTGAATCCGTTTCTTCATGGATTCATATTGCTTCTTCTGGTCCTGAATGGACTGCGCCAGCTCCTCCTTGGCCGCATCGATCTCGTCCTGCTTGGCTTCGATCTCCTCCTCCTTGGAGCTGATCTGCTCGTTCAGCTTTGCCAGATTTGCCGACAGGACACTCAGCCTGCCGCTAAAGTCCTCCAGCTGATCCTGCAGCGTATCCTGTGTTTCCCCCAGCGCGTCCACCTGATCCTGACCGGCATCGACGGCCTCCTGCGTTTGCCTGGCCTTCTCTCTTGCCTTATTCAGAGCCTCCTGTGTCTCCTGCGTCGCATGAACCGGAAGAATCCCAACAAAAAGAGACAGCACAAGTGCACCGACGAGAATTCCCTCTCCCCGGAATATGTTCACAAAACCTCTCCTGTACCTTTCCTGTCCCTGCTGTCTGTTTCTGAACATATACCTTGCTGCTGTCAGGCTTTTCCGATCAAATCGCTTTTATCCGAACGGTTTTATCCCCGAACCGGGTTTTACCTGAACCGGGTTTTACCCGGACTGGGTTATACCTGAATTGTGATGCTCCGTCCTGTCTCCTGATACTGCTCATACGACACGCCTGCCGCATTAAACATCCGTTTGCTGGCCGTGTTGCCGTCCGTACCGTCATACTTGTCACTCTTATAGATCACCTTGTGGATTCCCGCCTGAATGATGGCCTTGGCACACTCATTGCACGGAAAAAGAGAGACATACAGGGTGGCTCCCTCCAGGGATCCTCCCCGATAATTCAGAATTGCGTTTAATTCACTGTGTGTCACAAAGGGATACTTGGTCATGAGCGTTTCCCCTTCACGCTCCCATGGAAATTCATCGTCATTGCAGCCGCGCGGCATCCCGTTGTAGCCGATGGATAAAATCTTGTGCTCCTTGCTGACAATGCAGGAGCCCACCTGCGTATTCGGATCCTTGGACCGCATTCCCGCCAGCTGGGCCACTCCCATGAAATACTCATCCCATGAAATGTATCCTGCTCTCTTCATTGATGTCTCCGCTTCCTGCCCGGAAGTCCTTTCCCTTTATTTGGTGCCGAAAATGCGATCTCCGGCATCGCCCAGTCCGGGAACAATATAACCGTGCTCATTCAGATGATCATCCAGTGCTCCGACATAAAGATCCACATCCGGATGCGCCGCCGTGAAGGCCTTTACCCCCTCCGGTGCCGCAATGATGCACAGGAAATGTATTTTCTCACAGCCGTGCTTTTTGAGCTGCGTCACCGCATCCACGGAGGAGCCGCCGGTCGCCAGCATAGGATCCACCACAAATACCTCACGCTCGGCGCTGTCTGCCGGGAGCTTGCAGTAATACTCCACCGGCTTGAGTGTCTCCGGATCACGGTACATTCCGATATGCCCGACCTTCGCCGCAGGGATCATTTTGAGCATTCCGTCTACCATTCCCAGCCCGGCACGCAGAATCGGCACCACCGCCAGCTTCTTTCCCCGAAGCTGCTTGGCCACGCAATGAGCCACCGGCGTATCAATCTCCACGTCCTCCAGCTCCAGATCCCTGGTCGCTTCGTAACACAGAAGCATCGCGATTTCCCCTACTGTCTCGCGGAAGGCTTTTGTCCCCGTGGTTCTCCTGCGGATGAAACCGATTTTATGCTGAATCAGCGGATGATCCATGATCACTACCTTTGCCATTGCTCTGTCCTCCCCGGTGTGCCCTTTGCACTCCCTGCAATCATCTTTCGTTGCTCTTATGTTCTTGCCTGCATTCCTGCTGCTGTTCCGCGTTCTGTTTTGCACAGATGCAAGCCGTCCTATTCGTTTTACCGCTTTTTCTCATATTCTGCAATCTTTGCCACGCGTCTTGCATGACGTTCCCCTCCGGAGAACTCTGTTGCAAGGAAGGTATCCACCACGTCCATTGCCACGTTCTCGCCGATGACTCCCGCTCCGAGAGACAAAACATTTGCGTCGTTGTGCTGTCTGGTCAGCCTTGCCGTCGTCACATCATG
>CAYXAN010000011.1:0-15119 GCA_964461705.1 uncultured Sarcina sp.
AGGATCCGCAGACCAGCACCAGAGCCCTGATGCGATACCTTACCGGGCCGGATTTCCCCACAGGGGGGATTGTCATCAATAGGGACGAGCTGCTCTCGATTTACGAGACCGGACAGGGGAAAATTCGTCTGCGGGGAAAGCTGGAGCTTGAGAAGGGAAAGGCCGGTCATGTGAATCTTGTGGTGACGGAAATTCCATATACGATGGTGGGATCCGGAATTGCAAAGTTTCTTCAGGATGTTGCCGCTCTTTATGAGAATAAGGTGACAAACGACATTGTGGATATCTCGAACCAGTCCTCCAAGGAGGGAATCCGCATTGTCATTGAGCTGAAGAAGGACACGGATGTCGAGAATTTCAAGGCCCTTCTTTATAAAAAGACAAAGCTGGAGGATACCTTCGGCGTCAATATGCTTGCCATTAAGGACGGACGTCCGGAGACGATGTCCCTTCGGCAGATCCTGCAGGCAAATATTGATTTTGCCTTCGAGGTGACAAGACGCAAATATGAGACGCTCCTTGCCAAGGAACAGGAAAAGCGGGAAATTCAGGAGGGGCTGATTAAGGCCTGCAATGTCATTGATCTGATCATTGAAATCATTCGCGGATCCCAGTCTACACAGCAGGCCAAACAGTGCCTCGTGGAGGGCAAGACGGAGGGGATCCGTTTCAAGACCAGGGAGTCGGCAGTCATGGCATCGCAGCTGGCGTTCACCCCAAGACAGGCGGATGCCATTCTGGAGCTGCGCCTTCGCAAGCTGGTCGGACTGGAAATCAATGCGCTGATTGCAGAGCATGAGGAGACGGTAGCCAATATTTATCGCTACGAAGACATTCTGGAGCAGAAAAGCTCCATGACAAGGGTCATCCGGGAAGAGCTGGCAAGGTTCAAGAGGGAATACGCGGCGCCTCGCAGAACACAGATCATTCAGGGACAGGAAGCGGTCTATGTCAAACCGGAAGAGGAAGAGACAAAGGTCATGTTTGTCATGGATCGTTTCGGCTACGCCAAAACCGTGGATATGTCCGTGTATGAACGCAATAAGGAAACTGTGGAGACGGAGTTCAGGACGTTTTTTGCCTGCTCCAATCTGGGCAGGGTTTGCGTGTTCACGGATACCGGAATGATGCACACTGTGAAGGTCAGCGATCTTCCCATGACAAAGCTGAAGGAAAAGGGGCGGCCGATTGATAATGTGTGCAGATTTGATTCCTCCCGGGAGAAGGTTGTTTATGTCACCAATCAAAGCGAGCTGAATCTGTATCGTCTTGTCTTTGTAACGGAGCAGGGGTATGTTAAGATCGTAAGCGGCGGAGAGTTTGATGTGACAAGGCTTACCATACAGGCAACGAAGCTGGAGGATGAGGATCGTCTGGTTATGGTTCGCGCCGTTACGGATCAGCAAAGCATTGTACTGCAGACGGTCGAAGGGTGCTTTCTTAAGTATGCGCTGGAGGAGGTCCCCGAGCAGAAAAAGAACGCCAGAGGGGTTCACGGCATCCGGCTTTCCGCAAAGGACAAGGTGGAGACAGCGTGGATTATCTGTTCCGGCCGCCCGGAAACGGTGACCTGCCACGGCCGCGAGGTGGATCTGAATCGGCTGAGGACATCGGCAAGGGGCAGCAAGGGAACCAAAAGATAAAGGCGGCAGGGGAGGACAAACATGAGAGTAATTGCAGGAACGGCAAGAAGCATGCCGTTAATGACGCCGGAGGGGATGGACACCAGACCGACGCAGGATATCATTAAGGAAACCCTGTTCAACATCATTCAGTTCGATGTTCCCGGGTGCATCTTTCTGGATTTGTGTGCCGGCAGCGGCAGCATTGGGATCGAGGCACTTTCCAGAGGCGCCAAAAGGGCGTACTTTGCAGAAAGCAGTAAGACGGCTGTCGGCTGCATTCAGGCAAATCTGCATAAGACGCATTTTGAGGAGTCGGGAATCATTCTGAAGATGGACGTGCTGAACGCATTGCACCATATTCATGAAAAGCAGGTGGATATCATTTATCTGGATCCGCCGTATCACAGCGACGTCATGAAGCGAACGCTGCTGACGCTGGTTCAGATGCCCTACGTGACCGAAGAAACCATCATCATTGCGGAAACGGCGCTGGATACAGAATTTGATGATTTGGAGGACAGCGGACTGGCCGTTGTCCGGGAGAAGAATTACCGCTCTCAGCGGCATCTTTTTCTGAAAAAGAAGGGATAGTCGGAAGGGATACCGGGATCTGCGGCTGCGCACAAACAAGAAGGAGTAAGGAATCTTCAGGTTCCTTGATTTGGAAAAATGAAAAAGGCAATTTACCCCGGAAGCTTTGATCCGGTGACGTATGGACATATTGATGTAATTCGCAGAGGCTCCCGGATGTTTGATGAGGTAACGGTCTGCGTGCTGGACAATCGGGCGAAGACTTCGTTGTTTTCAGTAGAAGAACGTGTTAAAATGCTACGGGATGTTACGCGAGAAATTTCCAATGTTCGCGTGGATGCGTATTATGGTCTTCTGATCGACTATGCGAAGCAGATTGATGCACATGTGAGCATCCGGGGATTGCGTGCGGTGACGGATTTTGAATATGAGTTGCAGATTGCGCAGATCAATAAGCTTCTGTCCGCAGGGAAGCTCGATACGGTTTTCCTGACGACCAGTTTGCAGTATGCGTATTTGAGCTCCTCTAATGTGAAGGAGATTGCCTCCTTCGGCGGTGATATCAGTATGTGTGTTCCGCCTAAGGTGGAGGAAATGGTCAAAGCGAAATTCAGCAATTCAGCATTGCGGCCGTGATGGTTTGGTGTGTTCCGGGCATATGCGCAGGATGCGGTGCCTTGCGGAATTTCGGGAGATTGTCCGGCTGCAGGTAACCAGGGGAGGCCGTTTGAAATGAGCAGCAATAAGATCGAGCGAAAGATTGATGAGATCGAGGATTTTCTCGAAACCTGCAAGTATAAGCCGCTTTCCAAGGATTACATCATGGTGAATCGGGAACGCATTGATACCTTGGTGGAGGAGCTTCGGGATGTGATCCCGGATGAGGTTGCAAGGTATCGCGAGGTGCTGGATCAGAAGGATGCAATCTTTGCAGACGCCAAGGAAAAGGCACAGGCACTGATTCAGAAGGCGACTGAGCAGATGAATCAGCAGATCAATGAAGAAGAGGTCATGAAGCAGGCCTATGATCAGGCGGGGCAGATGATCGCTGCGGCCAAGCAGGAGGCGGCGGACACGACGCAGAGAGCGTCGGATCAGGCAAATGAATTGGTGACGACGGCGCAGGGTCAGGCAAACGATATCATGACGCAGGCGCAGCAGCAGTCGATGGCCATGGTGCAGGAGGCTCAGAATCAGGCACAGCAGATCGTGTCGGCGGCCTCACAGCAGGTGAATGACTACAATCATCAGGCACAGGCCTATCTGGCGGATATGCTGGCGCACCTCGAGCAGCTGACGCAAAGCGTTATCACGGATACGAATACCGTATATCAGTCTACGCTGCAGAGCATGAATTCCTACCTTCAGAACGTACAGAATGACCGCAACGCTCTGACGCAGCAGATGCAGGAGTCGGATGCCGCAAGACAGCAGGCGACAATGATGGAGCAGCAGATTGCGACGCAGGCGGTGCAGGAGGCAGGGGCACAGGCACAGGCGGCCGTGCTTGCGCAGCAGCAGGCAATGGCATCGGAGGCCGGCTATATGATGCAGGAGGGGGCAGAGTCTCAGCCGGCACAGGAGCCTTCGGAGGGGTGAGCTCTGATACAGAGAAGATGGAAGCGTCCGTTACTGCGGACGCTTTTCTTTTTGATATCTGTTTTGGTACTTGGCGATTTCAATGTGCATCGAGCGCCCTGCGGACGGATTCACGATTGAAATTGACAGGTGCTGAACGATTTGGCAAGCATTGAAAGGCCGTCAGCATCCATGCAGGAATATCAGATTACCGGGTTGGAACAAAACCAGAGACTGGACAAATATTTAAAGCGGCTGCTCCCGATGGCACCATCCTCCTTTCTTTACAAGATGCTGCGGAAGAAGAACATTACATTGAACGGGCATAAGGCAGAAGGAAGCGAAATCATTGCAGAGGGCGACAGGATAAAAGTCTTTTTGGCGGAGGAAACCCTTCGGAAGATGATGGGGACAGGAAAGTCCCCTGCCGGGGGAACGAGCGGACAAAGCAGGTCCGGCCGGGCAGAGGAAGGGAGAGCTGCCTTTCGAAGACTGCAGGGTTCTTCCGAAGCCCCGCATATTCTCTATGAGGACAGGCACATTGCGGCGGTATATAAGCCTGCGGGTCTCCTGTCTCAGAAATCCAGACCGGAGGATGTCTCTCTCAACGAATGGTTTCTCGGATATCTGCTGAATCGTAAAGAGGTATCGGAGACGACATTCCAGAGCTATGTTCCGTCGATACAAAATCGTCTGGACCGCAATACGGAGGGTGTGGTGCTGCTTGCCAAAACCCTGCCGGGGAGTCAGCTTCTGACCGGACTGCTGCGTGAACGAAGCATTCACAAATACTACCGTATGCTGGTAGCAGGCGAGGTGAAAACTTCCGGAATCGTGGAAGGATATCTGAAGAAGGACGAGGAAAACAACACGGTACAGCTATATGCAAAGCCGGAGCCGGGAACAGCCTACAGCAGAACGGAATATCGACCGCTGGTCTTTTCCGTGCATGGCGGCTGTACCCTGGTGGAGGCACAGCTGATCACCGGCAGGACGCATCAGCTGCGTGCGCATTTTGCTTATCTTGGGCATCCCATTGTAGGGGATCCCAAGTACGGCGATCCGGGGATGAATCGCAGAATATACAGATACGGTGTCCGCCGTCAGCTCCTTCTGTGCCAAAGGGTGGAATTCCCGGAGCTGTCGGGGGAGTTCGAATCCCTGTCTCACCGTATTGCGGCATGTGAAGAACCGGCGGTTTACCGACGATTATTGTACGAACTGTAACCCCCAAATACAGGAGGCAGGAGATACCTCAAATAACCATGGCAACCTGGAATTCGAGAGGCCTTCGCGGCTCTTTACTGGAAGAAGAAATCAATCGAACCAATGAGAGTTATCGGGAACAGGGACTTTGCCTGATACAGAAGATTCCCACTCCGATCACGCCCATTCAGCTCGATAAGGAAACACGGCACATCACGCTGGCTTATTTTGAACAAAAGAGCACCGTGGATTATATCGGGGTTGCTCAGGGGTATCCGGTCTGCTTTGATGCAAAAGAGGTGAAGACCTCCTCGTTTGCACTGCAGAATGTTCACCGGCATCAGGTAGAGTTTATGCGGTGCTTTGAACAACAGGACGGCATTGCCTTCTTTCTTATCTATTTCACGGGAATGGAGCTGTATTATTACCTTCCGTTTCGGAATTTTCTGCCGTTCTGGGAGAGGATGGAGGCGGGAGGCCGAAAGAGCTTTCGATTCGACGAGCTGGATCAGACCTATATTCTCCCGAGGCGGCCGGGGATCATGGTGCCGTATCTGGAAATGATCAATAAGGATATTGCGGAAAGATAGAGGGAGCGCAGAGAAAGGCGCAGCCCTTGCTGCCTGCCGCCGGCTGGCGATTCGGCAGTGATATCCTTCGCCGGAGACTGTCAGAAATTTGATTTGACAGTCTCTTTGTTGTTTGGTATAGTCTCCAGAGGTTCACCACGCTATCAAGATAGCACTGCACAGCAATAAAGTGCAAAGCATATACAAAGCATATAAAGACGTCTGCCGCAAAGGTACGGCAGGGATATTGTGAACGTACGAAATCGCACAGGAAGGGGGATTCTTCATGAATCATCAGGGCAGGCAGGAGCTTCTGCATACACCGGAGGGATTGTGGGATCATTACGGAGCGGATTATGCTCAATATGAAACGGTACAGGCGCTGATCGGCGAAACCATGCACCGTTACGGGTATGAGGACATTAAGACCCCGACCTTTGAATTTTTTGATGTGTTTTCCAGACAGATCGGAACAACACCCTCCCGAGAGCTTTATAAGTTTTTTGATAAGGACGGCAACACACTGGTTCTGCGGCCGGATTTCACCCCCTCTGTTGCGCGCTGTGCAGCCAAGTACTTCATGGATGAAACGGCTCCTCTGCGGTTTTGTTATCAGGGCAGCGCCTTTACCAATACATTGAATCTGCAGGGGAAGCTGAAGGAATCCACGCAGATGGGGGCGGAATGCATCAACGACAGTTCAGCCCAGGCGGATGCGGAGATGCTGGCGCTTTTGATGGAAGCACTGCTGAATGCGGGTCTTGATCAGTTTCAGATCACCGTGGGAAATGTGGAATATTTCCGCGGCGTTTGCGAGGCTGCGGGTCTGAATGAGGAGACAGAGGGCACCCTGCGGGAATACATCTCCGGCAAAAATTATTTTGCAGCGGAAAATCTTCTGGCAGGGCTGAATATCGGGGAGGATCTCTCCCAGCAGTTTCTTCAGCTGACAAATCTGGCAGGAAATGATGAGGAATTGAAGACTCTTCTGGAGACTGCACCGAATGAAACCTCGGCTCTGGCCATTCGTCGTCTGATGGAGGTGTACGGCATTCTCAAGCTGTACGGATATGAAAAATACATCAGCTTTGATCTTTCCCTGCTGTCACGGTATCGTTATTACACGGGAATTTTATTCAAAGCCTATACCTACGGCGTCGGTGATCAGGTGGCATCCGGCGGCCGGTATGATACGCTGCTGTCACAATTCGGGAAGGATGCGCCGGCCATTGGCTTTATGTTCCAGATTGACACTCTGATGGAGGCGATGCGGACACAGAATGTCGGGCCGCTGGTGCAGTCATCAGCAGAACGAGTGACATATACCAGAGAAAACTATGCGCAGATGCTTTCCAAGGTGCAGAAGGCCCGAAAGGCAGGACGACGCATTGCCTTTGTTCCGGAGGATTCGGATCGGACTTGAAGGCAGGAGAAGGGAAGAGAAAGCGGGAGGATACGAGAATGGCGGAGCGAACAGAACTGACCATTGCGCTGACCAAGGGACGGCTGGCGGACAAAACCATGGAGCTTTTTGAACGGGCCGGATTTTCCTGCGCGGAAATGAAGGAGGATACAAGGAAGCTGATCTTCCGAAACAACGAACAGGGCTTGAATTTCTTTTTATCCAAGGGACCGGATGTGCCCACCTATGTGGAGCGGGGGGCAGCGGACATCGGCGTTGTGGGATCTGACATCATTCTGGAGGAACAAAGACGCGCCTACGAGGTTCTGGATCTTGGCTTCGGACGCTGCCGCATGTGTGTCGCAGGACCGGAAAGCGCAAGAGAGAAGCTGCAGCATCATGAAATGATACGGGTTGCCTCCAAATATCCTGCGATTGCGAGAGATTATTTTTACCACGAGAAGCATCAGACCGTGGACATCATCAAGCTGAACGGCTCTGTGGAGCTGGGACCGGTTGTCGGGCTGTCCGATGTTATTGTGGATATTGTCGAGACGGGCTCCACATTGAAGGCAAACGGCCTTGAGGTGCTGGAGACGGTTTGTGAGATTTCCGCCAGAATGATCGTGAATCAGGTCAGCATGCAGATGAAGCAGGAGCGGATTCGGGAACTGATTGCGGCGGTACGGGCCGTGCTGTAGGAAAAGGAGGGAACCATGAGAATTGCGACGCTTACCAGACAGTCACAAACAGAGCTTTTGGAGCTCTTGAAGGGACGGAATCCTGCCAGCTATAGGGAACAGCAGGCGGCGGTGGATTCGATCATTGCAAGGGTTCAGACCCAGGGCGATGCCGCCGTGTTTGACTATGAGGAGCAGTTTGATCATTGCAGGCTGACCGCTGCGACGGTAAAGGTTACAGAAGAGGAAATCCGCGCTGCCTACGAGGAGCTGGATCCGGAGCTGGTTGCCGTCATGAAACGGGCGGCGGACAATATTCGCGTTTACCATGAAAGGCAGGTGACAAACAGCTGGATCACAACCAGGGAGGACGGAACCATCCTGGGGCAGAAGGTGACACCGATTGAGGTATCCGGCTGCTATGTTCCGGGCGGACGTGCGGTCTACCCTTCCAGCGTTCTGATGAATATCATTCCGGCAAAGGTGGCAGGCGTTTCCAGAGTCATCATGTGTACGCCGCCCAATGCAGAGGGGAAGGCACCTGCCGGCTCCCTGGTGGCTGCGGACATTGCCGGTGCGGATGAGATTTACAAGATCGGCGGCGCGCAGGCAATTGCAGCGATGGCCTACGGCACGGAGACGATTCCAAAGGTGGACAAGATCACCGGACCCGGCAATATCTATGTGGCGCTGGCCAAAAAGGCATGCTTCGGCATTACGGGAATTGATTCGGTTGCAGGTCCCTCCGAAATTCTGGTGATTGCGGACGAAACCGCAAATCCCAGATACATCGCGGCGGATCTTTTGTCACAGGCAGAGCATGATCCTCTGGCCTCCGCTATTCTGCTGACAACCTCGCATCATTTTGCCGAGAAGGTCTCTGCTGAGGTGGATCGGTTCCTGGAGGTTCTGGAGCGGGCGGAGATCATTCGTCAGTCTTTGGAGCATTACGGCTATATCTTTGTGGCGGATACCATGGAGGAGATTATTGATGCCGCCAATGCCATTGCCTCCGAGCATATGGAAATTGTGACAAGGGATGCGCCTGACATCATGACGAAGATCAGAAATGCCGGAGCCATTTTCCTCGGCAGCTACTCCTCTGAGCCTTTGGGAGATTATTATGCCGGGCCGAACCATATTTTGCCGACCAACGGGACAGCACGCTTTTTCTCCCCTCTCGGGGTGGATCAGTTTGTCAAGAAAACCAGCATCATTTCCTATTCGAGGGAGGCATTGGAGAGGGTGCACGAGGACATTGAGCTTTTCGCAAAGAGCGAGGGTCTGACGGCACATGCAAACTCGATTGCGGTGCGGTTCGACGGGAAATGACAGACGCGGCTCTTATATCGGCTTTACTGACTGTCCCTCATCGGGGGCGGCACACACATACAGGGGAAAAAGGAGACAGATACATATGAGCCGCACGGCAGATATTAAGCGGAAAACGGGAGAGACGGACATTTGCATGAGACTGTCGCTGGACGGAAGCGGAAAGGCCGGGATCAGCACGGGAATCGGATTTCTGGATCACATGCTGGATGCCTTTGCCAGACATGGGCTGTTTGATCTGGAGGTATCGGTCAAGGGGGATCTGGAGGTCGATGGTCATCACAGTGTGGAGGACTGCGGCATTGTGCTTGGGAAAGCCATTAAGGAGGCGGCAGGGGACAAAAAAGGAATCCGAAGGTACGGATATTTTATTCTGCCGATGGATGAGGCGCTTATTCTGTGTGCCGTGGATTTATGTGACCGCCCGTATTTTGTACTTTCCGGAGCGGAGAAGTTCGAATCCGTTCCCATGGTGGGGGACCTGGATACGCAGCTTGTGCGGGAGTTTTTCTATTCTGTCAGCTATGCGGCGGGAATGAATCTTCATTTTCGGATCTTGGAGGGCACCAATGCTCATCACATCATTGAGGGGATGTTCAAGGCTTTTTCCAAGGCGCTGGATATGGCGACGCAGAAGGATGCCCGTATCGAAGATGTACTGAGCACCAAAGGAATGCTGTGAAATCGTGTATAATGGAGACGGTTCGGCAGTGCGTTCGCGGATATCCGGAACGGGGACAGGTCATGAGTTGCTGTAAAAGGAAGGGAGAGTGGCCCGATGGAGCAGGCTCTGAAGAAATTTGTTGCATGTATTTATCTGAAGGACGGGAAGGCGACCCGCAGCTTGTCCGATGAGAAGGTGGTGAGCGAGAATCCGGTGGAGCTGGCGGCTCTTTATGCAGCCGGCGGTGTGGATGCCATTCTTGTTTTTGATCAGTCAAAGGACGACGCGGAGCATGAGCGCTCCATCGGAATCATCCGGCAGATTTGCGAAAGGGTACAGATTCCGGTTTACGGCGCAGGCCATGTGGATCGTCTGGAGGATGTCAAAAAGCTGGTCTATGCCGGCTGCGCCAAGGCGGCTCTGAATTTCTCGAAGGACAGCAATCTGGAGATGCTTAAGGAGGCTGCAGAACGGTTCGGAAAGGATAAGGTGGCTGCCTGCTACCGTGCGGCAGATGCCGTCAACCAGCACAAGGACGCCATTGTCCGTTATGTGGACGAGCTGATTCTGATTGATGAGACGGATGTCCGCAAGGCCCTGAAGATTGAAGAGGTTCCCTCGATCCTGACCCTTCCCGAAATATCTCTGGATAAGGTGCTGGAATTCGGAAAGCTAAGGAGCGTCAGCGGGATTTACGGGAATGCCGTCAATGACAATATTGATCAGATTGCGGATCTCAAAAAGCTGTGCCGGGAGAACGGGATGTATGTGGACCTTCATCAGGCAAAATTCCGCTGGAGGGATTTTAAAAAGGATCCGCAGGGACTGCTTCCTGTCGTGGTGCAGGAGGCGGAAACCGGAGAGGTCCTCATGGTTGCCTATATGAATGAGGAGGCCTATGAGAACACCGTTTCCACCGGAAGGATGACTTACTGGTCAAGGAGCCGGCAGGAGCAGTGGATCAAGGGAGAGACCAGCGGCCATTTCCAGTACGTTCGTTCTCTGACAGCGGATTGCGACATGGATACCCTTCTGGCAAGGGTTGACCAGGTGGGAGCTGCCTGCCATACCGGAAATCATTCCTGTTTCTTTCAGACCGATCTTGTCCTGAAGGACGGGACGGAAGGGGATCCCATGAAAATTCTGGAGCGGGACTATCAAACCATTATTTCCAGGCGGGACCATCCGAAGGAGGGATCCTATACCAATTACCTGTTTGACAAGGGGCTTGATAAAATGCTCAAGAAGCTGGGAGAGGAATGCACGGAGATCGTGATTGCGGCAAAGAACCCGGATCCTGTGGAGACCGTATATGAGATTTCAGATCTGATGTACCATCTGATGGTGGTGATGGCGCAGAAGAACATCACATGGAAGGATATTGCGGCGGAGCTGGTAAGAAGAGCCAAGGACGAATCCGGAACATAGCGGCGGAATGAGCGTTGACTTCCACATAGGGCAGTGGTTTAATAACTGTATTAGTGCATATCACACAGTTGCTGCTTGGCAGCGAAGGTCGGGGAATCATGAATCGCAGGATCCGTAATAAGTATATTGTCTGTTTTTTGATTCTGGGAATGCTGGGGACAGCCGGTCTGTCCGGCTGCGGGAAGCAGGAGGAAGCCGTGAGCACCGAGCCGGTGATCGAGACGGCCGTGCGGACGGACATTGAAAATCTGTATACCGCCAAGGGAAAGATCATCAGCGGACAGGAAAGCTCCATGAATGTTCAGGGAGCCGGCAGTCAGGATGCACTTGTCATTGACGAGGTGTATGTGACCGTCGGGGATGTTGTGTCTGCAGGCGATGTCCTGTACACCATCGATACCACGCAGACGGAGCGTGATCTTGCACTCAAGGAGCAGCAGCAGGCACTGTCCGATCAGGAAAACGCCCTGACCCAGAGCGCAAACCAGCAGGCCCTGGCAGATGCACAGGCAGCATCCGGGGAGCAATACGAATCCGGTACAAGAGACCTTGTGCGGAATGCCGATGATACCAACAATGCGATCGTAAGTCAGCTGGAGGATCAGGCGAAGCTGCAGGAATATAAGGACGAAGAGACGAGGACGAAGGCTGCCTGTGATACGCTGCAGGCACAGGTGGATGCGCTGCAGGCGGATTATGACAGCAAGCAGGCACATGCAGATGACCTGTCCAGACAGCTGTCCCTTAAGCAGATGGATGAGACCGGCGGAACCACCACCGATACCGCTGCGACAGCCGCATCACAGGAGCTGATTGACCTTCAAAAGGAGGCGGAGAAGGCAAGCTGGTCGGCAGAGGATGCAAAGAAAGCACTGACGACGGCACAGACCTCACTGACAGAAGCCAAGTCCAAATATGACACGGCGAAGAACAAGCGCGAGACCTACGAGGAGACCGTCAAGTCGGATCAGAACGCGACCAAGGAAAGCACAAGAAAGCTGGAGGACAGCGGCACTTCTGTGAATAAGGACAACCGTTCCGTGCTGTCGGATGAGGCCAGCAAGAGGACGGCGATTGCAGCACAGGAGATCAAGCATGCGACGGACACCCTGACGAGCGAGGCGGAAATCGCAAAGCTCAAGGAGAAGCTGGAAAACGGACAGGTCATAGCCACTATGGACGGCACCGTGACTGCGGTGAATGTGGTTGCGGGGCAGACCTACAACGGAACCGACGGAGTGGTACTGGACAATCTTTCCCAGATGAAGGTGAGTGCGGACATTGATGAGGGGCATATTGCGGATCTGAGGGTCGGCACAAGGGTGAGGGTCAAGACGGACTCGACCGGCTCCGACGAGCTGACCGGTGTGGTGACGTTCACCTCTCCTACACCGACCAAGGAGACCTCAAACAGCTCCGGCAGCAGCTCGGGCA
This sequence comes from uncultured Sarcina sp., assembly GCA_964461705.1. Taxonomy (GTDB): domain Bacteria; phylum Bacillota; class Clostridia; order Lachnospirales; family Lachnospiraceae; genus CAG-791. The sequence continues at coordinate 12,450 of CAYXAN010000011.1, forward strand.
GCTCCGGCAACAGTCAGAACACAAAGACAAGGGCCACCTACAAGGTGGAGGTGACGCTGGATGAGCCCAATGACCGCCTGCGTATGGGAATGACGGCTACGGTCGACTTTATTGTCGAGCAGGCACAGAATGCCGTTGCCGTTCCGTCAAGCTGTCTTGTCAGTGACGGAGCCGGGAACTATTTTGTCAACGTGGTTACAGGAGACGGAGATACGGCAGAGGGGGAGGAATCGCAGACGCAGGTTTCCGAGGTGATGGTGACTGTGGGTGTGTCTGACGGATATTATACGGAAATTACCTCCGGCAATATTCAGGAGGGGGATCTGATTCAGAGCAGCGAAGCATCGGATACCGGAGACTACTCAGACATGTTGAATGGAATCTATTAAAGCAGATGAAGATCTTCCGAGAATGGAGTCATAAGAAAAAAACAGCAAAAGAATCAGCCCCCAAAGCCTTCTTTCTGGATGAGGAGGCGGAAAAGGAAACAGCCGGGGGAGAGAACGGCCCGGATGCGCCGGTGATTGAACTGCACCATATCGTCAAGCGGTTCAACGTCGGAACCGAGAATGAGCTGGAAGTGCTGCATGACATCAGTCTGAACATTTACCCCGGGGAGTTTACCGCCATCGTCGGAGAATCCGGATCCGGGAAGAGCACCCTGATGAACATCATAGGTCTTTTGGATCGACCGACGGAAGGCTCCTACGAAATGATGGGAAAACAGGTGGACAAGCTGAAGGATGATGAGTTATCTGGCATTCGCAACAAGCAGATCGGCTTTGTTTTTCAGACCTATAACCTGATCCCCCGGACGTCTGCGCTGAAAAACGTGGAGATGCCCATGATGTATGCGAGGGTGCCGCAGGAGGAGCGGACCGACCGTGCCATGGAGCTGCTGTCCATGGTAGGTATGAAGGATCGGATGCAGCACAGACCGGATGAGCTTTCCGGCGGTCAAAAGCAGCGCGTTGCCATTGCAAGGGCCATGGCGAATCATCCGGCAATCATTCTGGCAGACGAGCCGACCGGTGCACTGGACTCCGAGACCGGGCGGCAGGTCATGGACCTGTTTCATAAGCTGCATGATGAAGAGGGAAGGACCATTCTGCTTATCACGCACTCGCAGGCATTGGCCGAGGAATGCGGTCGGATTGTGACCCTGATCGACGGAAGGATTACGGGGGAGCGAAGGGGCAGGGAAGCCCATTCCTGAAAAGGCGGACGGCTTTTAGGAGGAAGCAGGAAGGCGTTATGCTGATAGAGAATATCAAATTATCGTTGGCCTCCATAGCGGCCAATAAGCTCCGCACGTTTCTGACTATGCTGGGCATTATCATCGGCGTCGCCTCGGTGATTGCGATTATGACCATCGGTGATTCCACCACGGCGCAGACGATGGAATCCTATGCCAGATTCGGAACCAACAACGTGAACGTCTACATGTACATCGGGGACGTCAGCGCCATTGATACCTCAGACGACAATGAAAGCTACATCGCCAGCTTCTCCGAGGACATGATGCAGAAGTTTGTGCAGGCCTACGGCAGCAGAATCGATGCCGTTGCCGTGTCCTACTACATGAACGGATACGGAAAGGCAACCCTTGCGGGAGCAAGCACGGAGGACGAATACGCTTCTGTTTATCCGATCGGCGTCAACAGCGGTTATTTTGAAGTGGAGAGCAGGGATCTGCCGATTGTGGCAGGGCGTATCTTCACGGAAAGGGAGCAGGGGGAGCAGTCCTATTACTGTGTGGTATCCGACAAGCTGGTGAACAACCTTTTCGGCGGCAGCACCGACAAGGCGCTGGGACAGAAAATTACGATTCCGGTCAATATCGACGATGCGGGGAACAGCCAGACAGCGGATTATACCATCGTCGGTGTTTATCAATATGATATGAGTGACAACTATCAGCTGAGCAGCTCGGAGAAGGACATTCAGACGGCGGTATATGTTCCGTATCTGAATGCGAAAGCCTATGCAACATCCAAGCAGCAGCAGGCGGTAAATTCCTTTGTGGTCAAGATCAAGACAGGCGAGGATGTGATGACGCTCACAGATGAAATTCAGGCCTTTCTGAGCGGTCTGCTTGATGAGGACTCCATCTTCCAGATCGATGTCTACAACAATCAGAGCTGGATTGAGGAAGCGGAGCAGCAGGAGCGGCAGCAGACAACGACAACGACACTCATCGGAGCCATCGCCCTGCTGGTGGGCGGCATCGGCGTCATGAATATCATGACCGTCACCATCACGGAGAGAACCAGAGAAATCGGAACCAGGAAGGCTCTGGGTGCTCCGAACAGGGATATCCGGATGCAGTTTATCACCGAGGCGGTGATCATCTGCATCATCGGAGGCATTATTGGGATTCTGTGCGGCGTCGGTGCCGGAGTCATAGCGTGCCGGTTTGTGAAACAGATTGACATGGTGCTGAGCTGGAAGAGTGTCCTTGGGTCCTTTGGCGTATCCTTTGCCATCGGTGTTTTCTTTGGTTATTATCCGGCCAGCAAGGCGGCCAGAATGGATCCCATTGAGGCACTTCGCTATGAATAGAAATGTGCTTGCAAAGTCAGAACAGAAATGCTAGAGTTATCCCACTTCCACATATGGGTTAGTAAAGGTTTCGACAGGGATCTTGAAGGTGGAGAAGCTATCCGACGC
>CAYXAN010000012.1:0-14931 GCA_964461705.1 uncultured Sarcina sp.
GTACGAAGGTCACAGAGAGGATTTCTCCCCGGAAGAGAGAACAGCTGCAGGCACTGCCTTGCAGGTGATGTCCGGCGCGCGGGGATGCTGAAAGGAATCCGTCGGGACACAGTCTGAAGACCAGCTCTGAGCGGCCCCAATCCGGCCCGGTGATTCCGTTATCATCATGAACGAGTGAAAAGACAGGGTGGAACCGCGTATTCTACGCCCCTGATGCTGTGTGCGCAGCGTCGGGGGCTTTTGTTTTGCGGACTCGCCTTCTTGGAAGCGTGGTCTATTTTTAGAAAGGAAGGATAGCGACATGGAAAGAGAACAGTATTTGGAGGTGTATCGTCACTCTCTTGCTCACATTCTGGCCAAGGCGGTGATCGAGCTGTACGGCAAACAGACACAGTATGCCATCGGTCCTCAGATAGAGGATGGATTTTACTATGACTTTGTTCTGCCGGAGGGAGTTTCCATTCAGGAGGCGGATTTCAAGAAAATTGAAGACAAGATGCGCGAGATTCTGAAGCGCAGGGAAAACTGGACAAGGAAAGAGGTTTCCAAAGAGGAGGCGCTGGAGCTGTTTGCCGGCCAGCGGTTTAAGGAGGAGCTGATTCGGGATCTTCCGGAGGGTGAGACCATTACGGTTTACTACACAGGGGAGGACTATGTGGATTTGTGCCGCGGGCCTCACGTGGACAATTCACAGGATCTGATGTCCGCAGCCTTTGAGCTGCGCAGCGTGTCCGGAGCATACTGGAGAGGCGATGAGCATAGGGACCAGATGACCCGTGTCTATGCCTATGCTTTTCCGGACAAGGCAGGCCTGAAGGCGCACAAGGACTTCATCCGTGAGGCAAAGGAAAGGGATCACAAGGTGATCGGCAGACAGCAGGAGCTGTTCTATTTTGACCCGACGGCACCGGGAATGCCCTACTGGCTTCCGAGAGGCTGGAAGCTGTTCAATGCGCTTCTGGAGTTTTGGAGAGGCATTCACGAGGAGCATGGCTATCAGGAAATTTCCGGACCGGTCATCAGCAAAAAGGAGCTGTGGGAGACCTCGGGACACTGGGCTCACTATCAGGACGGCATGTTCATCATTCCTCCTGCAGAGGGCGCCTCGGAGGAGGAAACCTATGCACTGAAGCCGATGAATTGTCCCAATGCCATCAAGGTGTATCAGACCAAGCCGCGTTCTTACAAGGACCTGCCGCTTCGGATCAACCAGGTGGATGTCATTCACCGCAAGGAGAAGAGCGGCGAGCTGAACGGTCTGTTCCGCGTACAGCAGTTCCGTCAGGATGACGCGCATATTCTGGTGACAGAGGATCAGATCGCCTCGGAAATCAATGACATTATGGACATTGCAACGCAGATTTACGGAACCTTCGGTCTGACCTACGGCGCGGAGCTGTCCACACGTCCGGATGATTACATGGGGGATATCAACACATGGAATCAGGCGGAGGCGGATCTGAAAAAGATTTTGCTGGACAAGTACGGCGAGGGAGGCTTTGAAATCAACGAGGGAGACGGCGCCTTCTACGGACCGAAGATTGATTTGAAGATGAGGGATGCTCTTGGTCGTGAGTGGCAGATGGGGACCATTCAGCTGGACTTCCAGCTGCCGTTGAATTTCGGCATGAAGTACACGGCACCGGACGGAACACAGAAGCAGCCCGTCATGATTCACCGCGCGATTTTCGGTTCCATGGAGCGCTTCATCGGCATTATCACGGAAAATTTCAAGGGGTGCTTTCCCTTCTGGATGTCGCCGATGCAGATCGGGATCGTTCCCATTCGCCCGGAGCACAACGAATACGCCAAGGAGGTGGCTTCCATCTGCCGCAAAAACGGACTGCGCGTGGAGGCGGATTACAGCGACAACAATATGAAGACCAAGATCAAGGGCTTCAAGACCTACAAGGAGCCGTACATTCTTGTGCTGGGAGACAGTGAAGCGGCGAACCGCACCGTGTCCATCAACATCCGAGGCAACAAGCAGCTGAACAATGTGCCGCTGGATGAGTTTCTGGATATGTGCGACCGTATGCGGGAGGAGCACAGTCTGGAGCTGATCGAGTCACGATTGCCCCTTGAGAATTCGGAAGTGGTGTGTTAATCTGTATTAGGTTCGCGGACGGCCGACGGCCGGTTGTCCGGCGGTAGTTGTCCGCGAGTCATATGCGTCCGTAGTCTAATGGATAGAACGAAGGCCTCCGACGCCTTTAATGCAGGTTCGATTCCTGTCGGACGCAGAGCTCCGCCGCATGAGGCATCGCCTCACGCGGCGGTTTCTGTATCATCAGATTCATTCCGGTCAGATGTGCCGCACAGCGGCGGTGAGTAGAGATGATGGTTCAAGATCGCTTATTGGATACATACTATGCTGCGAGAGATTTCATCGGCAGGAACAAAAGGCTGCTGATGCCGGTTTTTCTGCTGATCTGTGTGTTGATCACGGTGGGACTTGCCTTCGGACTTCGCAGGAACACCAGACAGGTGCAGCAGGCCAAGGCTGCAGAGGCGGAGGAAGAGACGCCGCCGGAGGAGATCCCTCTGGAGGAAAATGCCTATGAGGATGTCAACGCACTGCTGGTGAATTATTACCGCGCGGTGGCGGACGGAGATACCGATGCCATTGCGTCCATGAGCTCGGAGCTTTCGGAGGAGGATAAGATCCGGATACAGGAATTGTCCAATTACATCGACAGCTATACGACGGTCACGGCTTATACCAAGACAGGACCGGAGGACGGCTCCTATGTGGTCTACGTTTACACGAAGCTCAAGCTCGAGGACAGGGAGTGGGAGATACCCGGCCTGCAGACCATGTATGTGTGCACCGGGGAGGACGGCTCTCTTTATATCAACAACGGAGATACCCAGTCGAGGAGCGTGTCGGACTACATTCAGACGGTGTCCGCTCAGGATGACGTGGTGGATCTGAACAACCAGACAGCTGCCGAATACAACGAGCTTCTTGCGGGGGACGGGGAGCTGTCGGATTATCTCGATGAGATCGCAGCCACCATTGACATTTCGGTTGGACAGCAGCTGGCGGCCCTGAACGAAAGCCGGCAGCAGACCGACGAGAATACGGTTTACCTCGAGGCCAATGCGGACGACATCAACATCCGCAAATCTGCCTCCTCCGGCGGAACCCGGGTTGGCTCTGCATCCGAGGGGGATCGGTTCCAGCTGGTGGAGGAGCTGTCGGACGGCTGGAGCGAGATCATATACAACGGGCAGTCGGCCTATGTGAAGAGTGAATATTTCACCCGCATTGAACCGGAAGCCACAGATTCTGAAGCAGCTTCGGATACCGAGGCAGGTGCGGATGCTGAGGCGGCTGCGGATGCTGAGGAAGATGCAGATTCTGAAGCGGCTTCGGATACGGAGACTTCCGCGGAAACCACGGAGGCTGCGGATACTGAGGAAGCCGAGGACTCTGCAGATGAGGCCGGGTAGCTGCCGGGAAGGACAGACAAAATGGCGAAACGAGTGATTGTGGGTATGTCCGGCGGAGTGGATTCCTCTGTCGCGGCATACCTTTTGCAATTGCAGGGATATGAGGTCATCGGCGTCACCATGCAGGTATGGGATGCGGCCTGCTCCCTTCAGATGGAGAGGGAGGGCGGCTGCTGCGGGCAGAGCGCCGTGGACGATGCGCGGCGTGTATGCGGACTTTTGGGAATTCCCTATTATGTTGTGAATTTTCGTGATATTTTTCGAAAGCAGGTCATCGATTATTTCATTGACGAATACATGAGGGGAAGGACGCCCAATCCCTGTCTTGCGTGCAACCGGTTTGTGAAATGGGAGGCCCTTTTGATCAAGGCGCGCGAGATCGGCGCGCAATATATCGCCACGGGACATTATGCCAGGGTGGAGCGTCTGCCGGGAGGCCGATATGCGGTCCGCAATTCCGTGACGGCCGCGAAGGATCAGACCTATGCGCTGTACCGTTTGACGCAGGATCAGCTGGCCCATACACTGATGCCGGTAGGAGATTACCATAAATCGGAGGTTCGGGAGCTGGCAAAGAGGGCAGGCATTCCGGTGGCGGATAAGCCGGACAGTGAAGAGATCTGCTTTGTTGCAGACGATGACTATGCGGGCTATGTGGAGCGCAATGCGCGGACACCGCTGCCGGGGGCGGGGCATTTCATCTATCGGGACGGCACCGATCTTGGCCTGCACAGGGGAATCATTCATTATACCGTAGGACAGCGGAAGGGACTTGGCATCGCCCTGGGACATCCGGTGTTTGTCACCGGCATCGATGCGGCGACGAACACGGTTTATATCGGGGAAGGCGAGGATGTGTTCGGAACGAAGCTGGTTTGCAGGGAGCTGAACTTCATGTCTCTTGATCCCGGGGAGCTTCCTGTGGGAGCAAGCAGGAGAGCTCTTGGCAAGATCCGTTACGGCGCAAGGGTCACGCCCTGTACCATCACGCGCTCCGGTGAGGATGAGATTACAGCAGAGTTTGAAGAGAGAGTGCGGGCGATTACGCCGGGGCAGGCCGCGGTGTTTTATGACGGCGAATATGTTCTGTGCGGCGGCAGCATCGCGTAAGGGAGAGATCCTATGAACAGGAATGCAGTGATCATCGGGGCCAACGAGGAGGCCGTCTTTTCCATGGAGCTGGCGCATCGCTACGGACTGCACATTGATGCGCTGGACGGCAATGCAAAGGCAGCGGGGATGCCGGCTGCGGACGAGGCGCATCATGTGGACATCAATGATTTGAAGGCCGTTTATGCCATCACGGACAGGATCAGGCCCTCTGTGGTGCTTCCTGCACCCATCGGGCATTGCCTGACCACGGTGGGGGCCGTCAATGATCGGTACGGACTGGTCGGGGTGTCCGAAAGGGCAGCCGTCCTATGTACCGACAAGTACCTTTTCCACGAAGAGCTGACAAAGGCGGGACTTCGGGATGCGGAGCAGGTGCTCCTGCCGAAGGGAAGCGTTATGATGGACGATGGTACAGAGAAAGACCTTGTCCGGAAAACACTGTCACAGCTGACGCAATATCCTGTTGTCGTAAAGCCACGCTACGGCTCCGGAAGCCGCGGAGTGGAGATTTGCGGAAGCGACCAGGAGCTGGAATGTCTGCTGAGGTATGAGCTTTGTGCAGACGGGGGCGCGCTTACGGAGGATTATGTGGCGGAAAGCTGTATTCCGGGACCGGAGTACGGCATTGACGGCGCCTATGCAGGAGGGGAATTCTGCATGGTCCTTTTGCGGCGCAAGCAGAACACACCGCCTCCGTATCGTCAATGCGTCGGATACGAATCCGTCCTGCCGAGGGAGGAGCCGCTCTTTTATGAAAGGTGCATTCGTCTGATGCAGGAGGTGGGGGAAATCGTCGGGCTTCGAAACTGCGTGGTGCATGCCGATATCATTCGGAGGATGACGGATGAGCCGTTTGTGATTGAGGCCTCTGCAAGACCCTCCGGCCATCATCTGTCCGATCGGTTCACACCTCTTGCAACGGGCGTGACGCTGGTGGAGGATTTTCTGAAGCTGGCGATGCCGGAGCTGGGGTCCGAAGGCCTGTGCGCGGTGGGTCAGTTGTTTCGGCCGCGAAATACCAGGAAGCTGCGGATCCGATATTTTGACCTGAGACCGGGAAGGGTATCGGAGGTGCCGGAGGCGGACACGATGCGGAAAAAGCCGGGGGTTTTAGAGTATGTGTGTCACATCCGGCCGGGAGATCTGCTGGAAGAGGTGAGGGACGGCGCTTCCGTCATGGGACGAGGCTACTATATCCTGGAAGGCAAGGATAAGGCGGAGCTGGACAGGAAAGACCTTGAGGTTCGCGCCGGATTTCGCATGGAGCCTTGACATCCGTAAGGAGAGGAAAATGAAACTTGCAATGATAACGGCCAGAGGCGGCAGCAAGCGAATACCGGGAAAGAACATCAAGGAGTTCTGCGGTAAACCGATTCTGCAGTATTCGGTGGAGGCTGCATTGGAAAGCGCGGTCTTTGACGAGGTCATGGTGTCCACGGAGGATGACCGGATTGCCGAGCTGGCGATTGCCTGCGGCGCGAGAGTTCCCTTCCGACGCTCGGACAGGACAGCCGGTGACTATGCCACCACAGATGAGGTGATTGCGGAGGTGCTGGAAGCCTACGAAAGGTCAGGGCTTCATTACGACCGCTTCTGCTGCATCTATCCGACGGCGCCCTTTGTAACGCCGAAGCGGCTTAGGGAGGCAATGGAGCTGTTGGAGGAGCACGAGTCGGTGCTGCCGGTGGTGGGCTTTTCCTATCCGCCGCAGAGAGGCTTTGTGGTGGGAGAAAAAGGAAATGTGCAGCGCTGGATGCCGGAGTATGAAAAGTCCAGATCACAGGATCTGCAAAAGATCTATCACGATGCCGGGCAGTTCTATGCCTGCCGGACCGATGCCTTTTTCCGGCAGGGTACGACGGATACAGAGGATATGATCCCGCTGATTCTGAAGGAGAGTGAGGTACAGGACATTGACACCCCGGAGGACTGGAGCATGGCGGAGCTCAAATACCGGCTGCTGCATGGAAGAGCCTGATGACGACGAGGATACGGGAAGGCATGTGTGACGATACAGGAAGAGGCGACGTGAAAACTCCTTATTATGAGATTGACGAGGAAAGGCTGGACCATGACATTGCGCTTCTGCAGTCGGCATTGAAGCAAAGCTGGGGCGACAACAGCGTATACGCGTGTTCGGTCAAGACGAATTCCCTTCCGTGGCTTCTGACGCACTTTAAAAATCAGGGAGCATGGGCGGAGGTCGTATCCGCAGAGGAATATGATCTGGTGATGCGCCTTGGCTTTGATCCGGCAAAGGTGATTTATAACGGCCCCATAAAGGAACGGGATATTTTTGAAAAGGTGCTTCGGGACGGCGGGCTGGTGAATCTGGATTCCTCACAGGAGCTGGAATGGCTGGAGGAGCTGGGCAAGGAGGACAAAAAGAGCGAAGGTCTGCAGAAGGAGGGGGAAAAGAGTGAGGACCTGCAGAAGGGAACGACGTGGGATGTAGGACTTCGCATCAACATCGACTTCGCACAGCTGGTTCCCGAGGAGGTCCCGGCGGACGCAGAGGGGAGCCGGTTCGGCTACAGCGAGGAGAACGGCACGCTGCAGGCGGTCATTGCACGGATTCGGGCCCTGCCGCAGGTGAGAATTACAGGACTGCACCTGCATTCCTCCACAAGATCCCGTTCGGTTCGTGCCTATGAGGCTGTGGCGGAGTACGCCGGAAGGCTTGCAAAGCGGTACCGGCTGGGCGATCTGCGCTATATCGATATGGGAGGCGGCTTCTGGGGCGGTGTTCCGGACAAGCCGGATTTTCGCGATTATGTTCCTGCCATTGCCGGGCAGCTGGAGCGGTACTGCGACAGGAAGAACGTGACCCTGATTCTGGAGCCGGGGGTTTCCATGGTGTCTGCGGCGTTTACCTTTGTGACGCGTGTGCGGGATGTAAAGCACATCGGGGAGCATGTCTATGTGGTGACGGACGGCAGCAGAGTCAACCTGAATCCGCAGGTGACCAGAAGGTGGTATCCTCATCATTTCATATATCGGGAGGAATATCAGAGGGAGCATCCGAAGGAATGGAGTATTCCCGGCGCAGCAGAGGAGCAGGGCAGCACACACCAGGAGGAACAGGCCGGAGGATGCAGGACGCTTCCCTCTCAGATGATCTGCGGGGCCACCTGCATGGAGTATGATCGCCTCTTCGAGGCCGCAAATGAGCCGGAGCTTCGGCCGGGCGATTTGGTGGTCTATGATTTGGCGGGCGGCTATACCCTCTGCCTGACACCGCTGTTCATTCATTATTTCCCGGCGGTTTTTGTAAAGCACAGGGACGGCAGCTGCACTATGGTGAGAGAGCCGTGGACAAATCAGGAGTTTCTCCAGAAGAACCGTTGGTAGCAGGCGGCGCAGCAGAACCGTGCGGCAGAGATAGGGCACAGCGCGGCAGAACAGCACTGCAGGACAGTGCAGCATGCGCAGGATACAGGCGCGGCAGTCAAGGCCGCGGCACTGCAGAACACAGGCAGGGGAGGATCGGAACGTATGACAGGTAAAATCCGTATTGGAAACCGGGTGCTGGGGGAAGACGCTCCCACCTACATGGTGGCGGAGATGTCGGCCAATCACAATCAGGATTATCATCGTGCCCTCGAGATTGTTCATGCGGCGGCCGAGGCGGGAGCGGATGCCCTCAAGCTGCAGACCTACACAGCGGACACCATCACCATTGACTCCGACAAGCCGTATTTTCGCATCAGCGGAGGAACCCTGTGGGACGGTGAAACCCTGTACAGCCTCTATCAAAAGGCGTATACGCCTTGGGAGTGGCAGCCGCGGCTGATGGAGGAAGCGATGAAGCTGGGAATGGATTGCTTTTCCTCTCCCTTTGACCCGACAGCGGTGGCATTTATGGAGGAGATGAAAATGCCGGCCTATAAGATCGCCTCCTATGAAATCACGGATCTTCCCCTGATCCGCCGGTGTGCCCGGACCGGAAAGCCGATCATACTGGCAACCGGGGTAGCTCACAGAGAGGAAATCAAGGCGGCGGTCGACGCCTGCCGGGAGGAGGGAAATCAGCAGCTGATTTTGCTGAAATGCGTCTCGGCCTATCCGACCCCCTACGAGGACGTAAACCTTCGCATGATGCCGGGGCTTGGCAGGGAGTATGGCACCCTTTGCGGTCTGTCGGATCATACCATGGGCTCTGCGGTTCCTGTGGCGGCCGTGGCCCTTGGTGCCGTTATGGTGGAGAAGCATCTGACCCTCCGGCGCAGCGACGGAGGACCGGACAGCGCGTTTTCCATGGAGCCGGAGGAGTTTGCTTCCATGGTGCAGGATATTCGAAGAGTGGAGAAGGCACTGGGCAGTGAGGAATATCGGCTGACTCCCTTTCAGGAGGAGGAGCACAGCGGCGTCCGCTCGCTCTTTATCGTGAAGGATATTGCTGAGGGAGAGGAGCTGACGGAGGAAAACGTTCGCTCCGTCCGACCGGGAGACGGGCTGTCTCCCGCACGGATCGGTGAGGTCTTGGGAAAGAGGGCGACGCATTCGCTGGAGCGGGGAGAGCCCCTGCGGGAGGGGGATTTCCGGTAGCCGTAAGGACCGGCAGGAAAGGGATCACATTGCAGGAAAAAAAGGCAAACGGATGTATATGGATCCGCGCTGACGGAAATGAGGAAATTGCGTCGGGACATCTGATGCGCACGCTGTCCATTGCATGGGAGCTTCGGAAACGAAACTGCCGGGTGCAGTATCTTCTGGCGGACGAGACCAGTCTGGCCTGGCTTCGCAGGCTGGAGCGTATGCATTCCGGCAAAGAAGCGGAGGCAGCCGAAGGAAAGGCAGCCGAGGAAAGGACAGCCGAGGAAAGGACAGCCGAGGAAAAGGCATCTGAAGAGGAGACATCCGAGGCAGGGATGGCCGAAGCGGGGACGGGCGGGGAGAAGTTCCCTGCTGCGGTGCTGGGAATTCCCTACGGAAATCCCAAGGCAGAGCTCCCGCTTTTGGAGGAGCTGCTGCAGAAGGCAAGACATCCGCAGACAGGCCGGAGCAATCGGGCGAATCAGACAGACCCGGCAAACCCGGCAAAACGGGCATATGGGGAGAGCTGCCGGCAGGAGTCCCTTCCGCTCCCGGATTGGATTCTGGTGGATTCCTATGCGGTGGATGAGCTCTGGCTGCGAAGTCTGCGGTCGATGGGTGTTCCGACGGTATACATCGACGATGAAATGAGATTTATTCCGCCGGCGGAGCTGGTGGTGAATTATGATCCCGATGCGGAGGCTCTGCGGAGCCATTACGGCTTCGGAGGAGATGACGCCTCTTTGAGGGAACGGCAGCATACGGCAGAAAGAGAAGCTGCACAGACAGCGAAGACTCTGCCGGCAGATTTCCTGCTGGGGCCGTCCTACGCACCTCTTCGGCCGCAGTTCACGCAGATTACGCCGGTGGTGCGCACCGACGTAAAAAGGGTCTTTCTTTCCACAGGTGGAACGGATCCGTACGGGATGGCAGGAGTACTGGAAAAACTGGTGCAGAGCCTTTCCCTGGAAGCCGTTGTGATGGCCCCGGGATATCCCTGCCTTACCCGTGTGGCAGAGGCGATGCAGTCCTGCGATCTTGCCGTTGCGGCAGCAGGGACGACGCTCTATGAGCTTTGTGCGGCCGGGGTGCCGACCTTGGCGTATGCCATGGCAGACAATCAGACCGTTTTCGCCGGGGCGATGGAGGCAGCAGGGGTCATGAGGTGTCTTGGAGACATCCGAGGGCAAAGGGAGCAGATACTTTGCGCGACTGTGACGGAGTGGATCAAGGAAAGAATAAACAAAAAAGAGGGCTATGCCCTGCGCTGCCGGGAGTCAAAACGGATGCATGAGCTGACCGACGGCAGGGGGGCATGCCGGATTGCAGATGCGCTGCTGCAGATCACAGCGCAGAAAGGAAATCGTGATGGCCGGAAATAAAAAGGAGACAGCTGTTCCCAAAAGAGAGAAGGCAGTGCACAAAAAGGAGATGACAGCACAGAAAAAGGAGAACGCAGTGCACAAAAAGGATCGCAAAAGGCTGTTGGAGCAGTATTGCTATGACGGCTCCCGGGAGTTTGAGATTGCCAAGGCATCCACCAACGAAACCAGCCTTTGTGTGAGCAAGGACGTGGCTCTGCAGCGCATGGCGGAAAACAACGCTCGAATGGACGAGCTGCAGCAAAGGCTCTATGCTGCCAAACAGGAGGGGGTCATCTTCCTGTTTCAGGCCATGGATGCCGCGGGAAAGGACGGAACCATCCGATCCGTATTGCAGTGTCTTAGCCCCCACGGCGTCTACGAGGCTGCCTTTAAGGCTCCTTCCTCCGAGGATCTGGCTCATGATTATCTGTGGCGTATTGTCAAAGAGGTTCCGGCGAAGGGAGAGATTGCAATTTTCAATCGGTCTCATTATGAGGACGTTCTGATCGGCAGGGTCAAAAAGCTCTACGAAAAGCAGGCACATGCCGACCGTATTGAGACGGATAAGATCATTAAAAATCGTTATAAGGACATTTGCAATTTCGAAAAATATCTGTACCGCAACAGCATCCGAACCGTGAAAATATTCCTGCACGTCTCCAAGGAGGAGCAGGCGAGGCGTTTCCTTTCCCGCATTGAGGAGCCCGAGAAGAACTGGAAGTTCTCCACTGGCGACTGGGAGGAGAGAGGGTACTGGGATGCCTATCAGGAGGCCTTCGAAGCAGCCATCAACAAGACGGCCACCAGACAATCGCCCTGGTACGTCGTACCGGCGGATCACAAATGGTATATGCGCTATGTGGTCAGCGAGATTTTGTGTGCCGGTCTGGAGGACATGAAGCCGGAATACCCGGAGGTGACCAAGGAGCGGCTTTCGGAATTTCAGGCATTGAAGGAATCCATAGAGAAGGAACTGTAGAAGATCTCGGGGCGGATATCACTTTTTTCATAACAAAGAAGCGGTCAGGTACAGCATCCGCTGCACCCGGCCGCTTCCTGTATTTCTTTGGGTTCTTCCTTCTGAAACGGGTGATTCGTGAAAAACTCTCCTTTAATCAGAGAATATGCCAAGCTTTCTTGCTTCTTCTTCACTTGGAATCGATTCCTGCGCACCGGGCTTTGTGACAACAAGGGCAGATATTGCGTTCGCGGTTCGGATTGCTTCCGAAAGGCTTCTTTCCTTGGCAAGCTCAACGGCGACTGCACTGGTAAAGGTGTCCCCTGCTGCCGTGGTATCCACTACGGAAACGGGATTTCCGGAAATCCTGACAATGCCGGTCTCCCTCGAGTTTAAAAAGGCACCGTTGCCTCCAAGTGTTACGATGACATTTTTTACTCCTTTATCAAGAAGTATGCTTGTGGCTTCCTCCAGATGATTTAAGATATCATCCACTCCTGTGAGCATGGATAATTCCGTTTCGTTCGGCTTAAGAATGTCCACATGACGAAACAGTTCATCCGGAAGATCATTTCTGGCGGGAGCGGGATCTAAAATGACAAGCTTGCCAAGCTCTTTTGCTTTCTTTATCGTGTACAGCACGACAGAAGGATCAATCTCAAGCTGCAGCAAAAGGATATCTGCCTTTCGGAGGTAATCCATGCGGCGGTCAATGTCATCTATGGAGAACCTTGCATTTGCGCCGGAAATCACCACGATGCTGTTGTCTCCGTCGCGGTTAACGGTAATAAAGGCCTGTCCGCTCGGAGAATCCTTCAGCACACAAAGACTGTCTGTGTCAACACCAACTGCCTTTAAATTGTCTGTCAGTGCCTTCCCGAATGCATCATCGCCAACGGCTCCCAGAATGGAGACATCTGCGCCGAGCTTTGCAGCGGCATAGGCCTGATTGGCCCCCTTTCCTCCGGGGTTCAGACGGATGTCCTGTGTGACAATCGTTTCCCCCACCCGGGGCGCATGATCTACATATACTACGGAGTCCATATTAAGACTTCCAACAACCAGTATTTTTTTCACGGCTTACCTCCTGAAAGGCTCCACCACAATCTTCCGATACCGGGCGTGACTGCCGTTACGTACCGAAACCCCAAGAGCTCCGACGAGATATGGATGTTCACTTTCATCTGCCGCATCCAGTGTCATTCCTTCTATTTCAGCAGTAATGTGATTCCCGTTGACCGTTACTGCTACAGCTATCTCTTTCCCTGCCTCCCACGGAAAGCTTGTTTGTGCAAGGACAGAATATCCGTTCTCGTTCTTGAGAATTGCCGCCTGTCCTCCGTCCAACAGAGCAAATGCATAGGATCGAAGAGCACCCTGGACACGCACATTGACCTGATTTGCTGCTCCTGTTACCGGGGTGAAGAAGAAGGTAGCCTTATAGTCACAAAAATCATGCCTTCCCGTATATGCTTCTGCAAAATCGGCACATGAAAGATTCAGCTGACCATCTGCAAGATACATAAGACCCTTCAGCTTTGTCATCTGGCTGATTTCCCGATGAAGCCCGGTCCATACCTCTTCGTGGGCATCCTTGAAATCGATCATATAGTCAGGATCACCATCAGCATATAAATCATCCACCATCCCACAGAAATCAAACCGCTCTGTATGAACGCCGTGAACACATACAATGAAGCCCATCTCACCCAGCAGCATTCCTTCGCCGGAAGGAATCTTAAATTCCAGCTCCTCCCATTCTCCCTTTTTGAGACAAAGGAAGCCGCTGCGAAGCTCCTTGCCGGTATAGATATCCTTGACATACAGGCAAGCCTGAGCATCCTGTGAATATTCAGGGATCAGGATGCTTCCATGCACCGTCTGACCCGGATAGACAAGCGGTGAAAAGCATGGATCATATCGGCTGTCAAAAAAGTCCTCCGGAAGGTAATAAGTCTTTTTGTATACATATATGTTGTCTGCGGCATCTGTGAGATTCGCGGAAAATTTCAGACTCCTTTTCCCCGTGTGCGCTGCCTCATCGGTATTGACGATATTCGTTTCTCTGTGCGTAGAATCAACGGTCGGATTCAGAGAATCTACGCGAACCCGCATGGCATGCGTGGAACCGGGAAACTCAAAATGACAGCTGTCAATTCTGCGGCTTATGATCTCTGACCACGGCGCAGGGATATTCTCCCCTGCAAGCGCATAAGCGAGCTTGGTAATATAAAGTGCTCCGTATGGAATATCCATGATATTCAGGGAACCCATTACACTCGAGCATATCAGCAGATCGTTGATCGGCCTGCGCCATTTTGAATTGTGAATGCCATCCAGTCCGTTGCGAACACCCATAATGGCTGCAACGTTCCCGCAATTGCAATCGGTATCCCAACCGCACATATTGCAGATACAGAGAGTTTTGTCAAAGTCGCCGTCTCCGTACAGCAAAGCAAGGATCATGACAGAAATGTTCGGGATAATATGGCAGTTGCCGGGGTATTTGGCGTAGCCCCAGTTTTCCTTGATGTACTGGTAGCAGGCACGCCAGTCAGACGGATGTCCGTCGTGAAATTCCATGACGGCACGTACCGCACGTGCATATTCGCAATCCTCCGGAATGTAAGACAGCCCCTTTTGGATGATTTTCCGAAGATCCTTTTCTTCAAACGCACAGGCAATGCAGACCGCAACAAAAATTCCGCCGTAGATGCCGTTGCCTCCGTGCGTGACACTGGCTGCCTGTTCGGCAAATCGTGCGGCCTGATCCGGATTCCCGGGAGAAACAAGACCCCATGTGTCAATAAAGATCTGCCCTCCGATCTGCTCCGCTGCAGTGGAGCCGTTTTGCAAAAGGCTCCCGCTTCTCGGAGCGGGGATACCGCTGCGAAGGTTTAAATATGCTGTGTGCTCGGTGGAAATACCATAGCCTCCCCACCAGAAAAAGCCATGCTCAAAGGGAGCATAATTCAATAAGGCATTCCCGACATCCTGTGCCGTGAGCTCCTGATTCGGATCCTTGTCCTCAAGAGCCCGCAGGAAGAAGAGCGGCCCGTTGCTGTCATCGTCTGCGGCAAATTCCTTGTAGTCTACCGGATAACCGTCCAGCTCCCCGTATATGTTTCTGATTTTTTCGTATGTCCAGACCTCTACGGGAGCGCCGAAGCGAATTCCGATGATTTTGGCCAGCCATCCCGCATAGATACGTTCAACATATTGCTCTTTCATTGGTATGTTATCCTTTCACGCTTCCGCTTGTCATTCCTTCGATAAACTTCTTGCTGAATGCAATGTAGAGAATAATGATCGGCAGTATGGTGATTACACTGGCTGTGTAGATTCTTGCCATGTTGCTGCCGTATTGCCCGGTAAACCGGACAAACCGGGTGGCCACTGTCTTCAGCCCGTCAGAGGAAATAAAGGTGTTGCTTGTAACGTTATTATACACAAGAAAAACGTTTCCTAAATTGTTTTCTTGCTGTAATTATCTTATTATTGTTT
>CAYXAN010000013.1:0-14841 GCA_964461705.1 uncultured Sarcina sp.
GGAGATCTGCATGTACAGCCTGATTGCCCTGATTTGTATCCGCATTGCGCAGAAGGGGCGGGAAATGGTTCTGGAGCAGGCAGCGATCACACAGAAATCAGCGCGGATGGAAACGGAGCTGACGCTGGCGAACAATATCCAGACCCATATGCTGCCGACGATTTTTCCGCCCTCTGTCGGGAGCAAGGAAATCGAGCTTTTTGCGTCCATGGATCCCGCCAAATCCGTGGGCGGGGATTTTTATGATTTCTTTATGGTGGACGACAGGAACATGGCCATGGTCATTACCGACGTCTCGGGGAAGGGGGTCCCTGCGGCGCTCCTTATGGTCATCACAAAGATTCTGATCAAAAATGAAGTAAATATGGGAGGGACTCCGGAAGAGGTCTTCACCAAGGTCAATCATCTTCTGTGTGAGGGCAACGAGGACAGCATGTTTGTCACCGCATGGCTCGGAATTCTGGACACGGAAACCGGGCTGCTGACCTATGTCAACGCGGGTCACAATCCGCCGCTGATTAAGCTGGCGGATGCGGCAGAGAACGGCAAGGAGCCGCTGTTTGAATATCTGAACGGGAAGCCGGGCTTTATTCTGGGTGGAATGGACGGCCTGAGATATCACCAGAGGAAGCTGCAGATGAAGCCGCAGGACGCTCTGTTTCTGTATACGGACGGTGCGACCGAGGCCAAGAATGAGGCAGAGGCCTTCTACGGCGCAGACAGGCTGCGCCGTTATCTGAACGAACACCGCTTCTGTGATTCGAAGAGTCTTCTTAAGGGAGTCCGGGAGGATATCCGTTCCTTTTCCGGCAAGGCGGAGCAGTTTGACGACATCACCTTGATGTCGGTCAGATATCTGACCTATAAAAAAAAAGATGAGCTGGCAAGAAGGTCCTTCCCGGCAGATACCGAAAAGCTCGATGACGTGCTGCGCTTTGTGGACACGGAACTGCAGAAGGGGGAGTGCTCAAGGCGCATCCAGATGCAGATTGCATTGTGCGTGGAGGAAATTTTTGTCAACATCGCCAGGTACGCTTATTCGGAGCACGACAGTGATGTCCTGGTTACGGTGAAGCGTGAGGACGATGTGCTGACTCTTCAGTTCATTGATCACGGGATTCCCTTCGATCCGCTGAGGCAGAAGATGCCGGACGTTACGGCGGCTCCGGCGGACCGGGAGGTGGGCGGCCTTGGCATTTTCCTTGTGAAGGAGAAGATGGACGAGGTGAGGTACGATTATCAGAACGGAAGAAATATTCTGACGATGAAGAAAAGAATGGGAGCAGGGAAATGAAGCTGACAATTGACGTTCAGAAGGGGGATTGGCTGACGGTAAAGGTGGGAGGACATCTGGACACAAATTCCGCACCGGAATTGCAGCAGAAGCTGGACGAGCTGATGCCTCAGACGGATCGGCTGATCCTGGATATGGATCAGCTGGTTTATATCTCCTCTGCGGGCCTGCGTGTGCTTCTGCGGGTGCAGAAGAGCATGGCGGACAAGGGGGAGTTCAAACTGACGCATGTGCATGAGGAGATCATGGATGTGCTGGAGGTCACCGGCTTTACCGATTTCCTGACCATTGAATAGCGGATTGAAACGGGAAGGAGATAACCAATGATCATCCTTTTCATTGTTCTGTCGGCGGCAGCGGCTGTCGCCGCGGTACTGGCAGTCATCGGAAGCAAGCTGGTCACATACGGTCTGACCATGCAGGGCGGGGGCACGCAGCGGCAGGTTTCCCTTGATGTAAAGGAGGACAAAGCGGCAGACGGCATTTCGGCATCCATGGCCGCCAACGAGGCGGTCCAGAAGGCACGGAACGAGGAATTTATCAGGCTGCATGCGGAAACAGAGGTGTTCACAAAGTCGAAGGACGGATACCGGCTTGCCGGATTTGTGCAGGAGCAGATGGAGGGGAGTGCCGCATCTCACAGATGGGCTCTGCTGGTCCACGGCTACGGGGGGTCCCACGTCTGGATGCGGGATCATGCGGAGCGCTATTACGCCCACGGCTATCATATCCTTATGCCGGATCTTCGGGCCTGCGGAGACAGCGGCGGCAAATACATGGGCATGGGCTGGCTGGACCGCAAGGATATGCTGTGCTGGATCGACTGGATTACGGACCGGGATCCAAAGGCAAGGATTGTGCTGCACGGCGTCTCCATGGGGGCTGCTACGGTGATGATGACCTCCGGAGAGAAGACACCGGAGCAGGTGAAGGCTTTTGTGGAGGACTGCGGGTATACCAGCGCGTGGGATATCTTTGCATCGGAGCTGCGGCTTCGGTTTCACCTGCCGCCCTTCCCTGTGCTGTACGCTGCAGACATCATGTCGAAGCTCCGCGCAGGGTACGGCTTTAAGGAGGCATCCTCTGTGAAGCAGGTTGCCGGATGCGACAAGCCGATGCTGTTCATTCACGGGTCAGCGGACGGCTTTGTTCCCTTCTGGATGCAGGATGCGGTATATCAGGCGAAGCCGGGAACCAACAAGAAGAAGGTGGTGGCCCAGGGGGCGGATCATGCCGTGGCGCATTATGTGATGGGTGATTCGTATTGGGATGAGGTGTTTGATTTCCTGAAGGAATACACGGAGCAGATGTGACAGCAGACAGCGGAATCCGGCAAAGCAGCTGTGATAACAGGCTGCAGAATCCGGCAAGCGGCAGAGAGGGCAGGTATTGTGGAAGATAGGAAGAGGAGCAGCACAAAACGTTTGGAGGTTATTCGCCTGTCAGAGGATGACAGCAGTGTCATTATTCTGGATCAGACAAGGCTTCCGGGACACGAGGAATATATTGCGGTCACGGATGAGCTCGCGGCATGGCGTGCCATCAACCGGCTGGAGGTTCGCGGAGCGCCGGCCATAGGGGTGTTTGCCGGCTATGCGATGTACGTACTGGCACAGCGGTATCAGGAGCTTTCCTATGAGGAGTTTCGAGAGAGGTTTCGGAAGCAGAGCGATTATCTGAACACGTCCCGGCCTACCGCAGTGAATCTGTCCTGGGCTCTGAAGCGTCAGAACAGGGTGGTAGAGGAGCATGCAGGAATTCCTTCCGCAGAGATCGTGTACCTTTTGGGGCAGGAGGCCAGAAGAATCGATTCTGAAAACGAGGAAATGACCCGCAAAATTGCGGAATACGGCGTTTCTCTCATAAAGGACGGGGACGGAATCCTGACGCACTGCAATGCCGGCTACCTTGCCTGTCTTGGCTACGGCACGGCAACCGCACCCATCTATTACGGACAGGAGCTGGGCATGAAGCTGCGGGTATATGCCGATGAGACCAGGCCTCTTTTGCAGGGAGCCCGTCTTACCGCCTATGAGCTGCAGAAGTCCGGCATCGACGTGACCCTGATATGCGACAACATGGCCTCCATCGTCATGAAGCAGGGCTGGGTGAATGCCGTCTTTGTCGGCTGCGACCGCATTGCCGCAAACGGCGATTTTGCCAACAAGATCGGAACCTCGGGGGTGGCAGTTCTGGCAAAGCATTACGGAATCCCCTTTTATACCATGGGACCTTCTTCCACCATCGATTTTGACACGCCGACCGGCGAGAACATTCACATTGAGCAAAGAAAGCCGGAGGAGGTCAAGGAAATGTGGTATCAGGAGCCGATGGCCTTAAAGGAGGTAAAAAGCTACAATCCGGCCTTCGATGTGACCGACCATGAGCTGCTGACGGGGATTGTCACGGAGAAGGGAATTGTCTATCCGCCCTTTGACGTGAATCTTAAAAAGCTTTTTGGCGAAGAATCATAGCCGCAAACGGAATAAGGAGGTAAACGATGGAACCAAAAGAGAGTATTTCCGCAAGTATTGTTGTAAAGGATGAGCTGGCAAAGGTTGTTTTGATGCCGGGGGATCCGCTCCGCGCGAAGGCTGTTGCGGAGAAGTTCATGTCGGATGTCGTATGCTTTAATGATACGCGCAACATACTGGGCTTCACCGGCACCTACAAGGGAAAGAGAATTTCCGTCATGGGATCCGGCATGGGTGTTCCGTCCATGACCCTGTATGCGCAGGAGCTGTACAGCCAGTTCGGCGTAGAGGCCATCATCCGCATCGGCTCGGCCGGCGGGCTGGATATGAATGTGAATCCTATGGATGTGGTCATTGCGCAGGCGGCCTCCAGCAATTCGGCCTGCGGCGATGCCTATGGGATTCCCGGGCAGCTGGCGGCCTGCGCAGACTATGAAATGCTGGAGGAGGCGGTTGCCCAGGCAAAGGCGCAGGGCTGCAACTACAACGTAGGGAAGGTATACACCTCGGATTTCTTCTACTATCCGCAGGCCGGCATCAATGAAAAGCTTCGTGATCTGGGACATCTGTGTGTTGAGATGGAGACCGCCGGACTTTACTGGTGCGCGTGTGCCAACCACAAAAAAGCCCTGTCCATTCTGTCCATTTCGGATCATCTGTTCAAGTCGGAGGCGCTGAGTGCGCAGGAGCGTCAGAACAGCTTCACCGACATGATGGAAATTGCATTGAATACCGCTGTAAAGTTTGCATAGGACATGCATGACATATGAATCCTGTTGAATTGCTTGCAGAAAAAACCCTGGCGCTGCACGTCGGCGCCGGGGCATTGATTGCAATATATTTTATCTGCGTAAATCTTCTGGCCTTTATCACGATGCGCAATGATAAGAAAAAAGCACGAAGAGGTGAATATCGTACGCCGGAGGCTGTCCTTTTCCTGCAGGCGGTCATCGGCGGCAGCATCGGCAGCATTCTCGGAATGCACATCTATCACCATAAGACCAGAAAGCTGAAGTTCAGCATCGGCATGCCGATGATTCTGCTGGTGCAGCTGCTTCTGGTGCTGCTGCTGTATGTGCTGTCCTCAGAGGTTGTATTTCTGTGAGATGCAGGATAAGACAGATGGTAAAACTGCAGTACCTGCCCGCGCAGGCACCGCAACAGATATCATTTATACAGTAAAGTGATGAGGGAGGAGTTATTCATGGCGGAGTCGATTAACAGCATCTTAGGAGCAATAGACGACCTTGTGTGGGGCGTTCCCCTGATGGTGCTGATCATCGCGGGAGGTGTGCTGCTGACCTGCAGGCTGCGGGTGCTGCAGGTGTCGCGTCTGCCTCTTGCATTGAAGTGGATGTTTCAGAATGAGGAGGACGGAGAGGGAGAGATCTCCAGCTTTGCTGCCCTGTGCACGGCACTGAGCGCAACCATCGGAACCGGGAACATCGTAGGCGTTGCAACGGCGGTGTGCGCCGGCGGCCCGGGAGCCTTGTTCTGGATGATTGTTGCTGCCTTTTTCGGTATGGCGACGAAATACTCGGAGGGTCTTCTGGCAGTGAAATACCGCGTGGTGGCGGAGGATGGCCACAGCCTGGGAGGACCCTTCTACTACATCGAGAAGGGAATGGGAGCAAACTGGCGCTGGCTCGGAAAGATTTTCGCCTTCTTCGGGGTTTGTGTCGGACTGTTCGGAATCGGTACCTTCAGTCAGGTCAACGGAATTTCCAGCGCAGTGCAGAACTTTTTTGACCCGGATAAAGCCAATTGCATCAGTATTCCGTTCCTTGGCACGTATTCCGTGTCGATTGTGATTTCTTCCCTGCTTCTGGCGATTTGTGTGGCGGCTATCCTGATCGGAGGAATTCAGCGAATTGCAACCGTAAGTCAGATTATTGTTCCGTTCATGGCCGTGATCTATATCGTTTTCAGCGTGGCGTTGATCCTGTGCAATCTAGGTCAGGTTCCGACAGCGATTGTCACGATCGTGAAGGGAGCCTTTAATCCTCAGGCAGTGACAGGCGGTGCGGTCGGCTCCATGATTGTTTCCATGCAGAAGGGTGTGGCGCGCGGCATCTTCTCCAATGAGGCCGGTCTCGGAAGCGCACCGATTGCGGCGGCAGCAGCCAAAACGCAGGAGCCGGTCCGTCAGGGCCTGGTCAGTATGACCGGAACCTTTATCGACACGATTATCATTTGTACGATGACGGGGATGTCCATTGTTCTGACCGGAGCCTGGCAGGTGGAGGGCCTCGAGGGAGTGCAGGTCACTACCTATGCCTTCCAGAAGGGACTCCCTCTTCCGGAGCAGCTGACGGCCTTTATCCTGATGATCTGCCTTGTGTTCTTTGCCTTCACGACAATTCTCGGATGGGATTATTACAGTGAGCGCTGCCTGGAATATCTGGTGGGCGAGCAGGGCAAAAAGATCCTGATTTATCGCTGGCTGTATATTCTGGCGGTCTTCATCGGTCCGTACATGACGGTCAGCGCCGTATGGACCATTGCGGATATCTTTAACGGTCTGATGGCCATCCCGAACATGATCGCGCTGTTTGTCCTGAGCGGAGTGGCTGCGAAGGAGACCAGAGCGTTCTTTGAAGCAAACAAGCATTTGAAGTGATGCTGTTGGAAGTGATGAATGATGCTGTTAGAAATGATGCTGTTCGAAATGATGCGGCAGCGTACTGCATGAGTATTGCATGAAGCGAAGAACCGCCCCCGGGCATTTTGCCCGGGGGCGGTTCCTCGCTGTAAGCGCCTTACGGCGCCGGTTTCGAATTTATGCGGAACAAAGAGCGGATATTACAGCAGATCCTGCCAGTTCTTGACGCCTTCCTTTTTGGCAACCTCCTGCATCTTCATGGCGCGAACCTTGGTGGACAGACCGAAGAGGTTGATGAAGCCGTGCGCGTCGGTGTGATCATACATATCACCGGTCTTAAAGGACGCGATGCTCTCATTGTACATGGAGTACGGGGAGGTCTCGCCGGCGCGGATGATGTTGCCCTTGTAGAGGCCGAGCGTTACGGTACCGGTCACATAGCGCTGGGTACTCTCGATGAAGGCCTGCTCCGCTTCACGAAGAGGGGAGAACCACTTGCCTTCATAAATCAGGCTGGCGAATTTGCTGCCGATCTCCTCCTTGAGCGCGTAGGTTTCGCGATCCAGAATCAGTTCCTCCAGCTGCTGATGTGCCTCATAGAGGATGGTTCCGCCGGGGGTTTCATAGACGCCGCGGCTCTTCATGCCGACCACACGATTCTCCACGATATCGATGATGCCGATGCCGTTTTCACCGCCGATCCTGTTCAGCTTGCGGATGATGTCGGAGAGCTTCATCTTCTGTCCGTCAATGGCTACCGGAATGCCCTTCTCGAAGTCTATGGTGAGATAGGTTGTCTTGTCGGGAGCCTTCTGCGGTGTGGTGGACAGAACCAGAAGGTGCTCATAGTTGGGCTCGTTGGAAGGATCCTCCAGTTCAAGTCCCTCGTGGCTGATGTGCCACAGATTCCGATCACGGCTGTAGCTCTCGTCCATGGAGAAGGGAAGGTCGATGCCGTGCTGATGGGCATATTCGATTTCGGACTCGCGGGAATCCAGCTTCCAGTTGGGATCACGCCATGCGGCGATGATCTTGATGTCGGGAGCCAGCGCCTTGATTCCAAGCTCAAAGCGGATCTGGTCATTGCCCTTTCCGGTTGCACCGTGGCAGATGGCAACAGCCCCTTCCTTGCGTGCAATTTCAACGAGCTTCTTGGCAATCAGGGGACGGGCCATCGAGGTTCCGATGAGATATTTGTTCTCGTAAACAGCATGTGCCTGAATGCAGGGAGCAACGTATTCGTCGCAGAACTCATCGATCACATCCAGAATGTAGAGCTTGTCGGCTCCGCAATATTTGGCCCGCTCCTCCAGACCCTCCAGCTCCTGCTCCTGACCGACATTGATGCAGACGCACACAACGTCGTAATTGTAATTCTCCTTCAGCCAGGGAATGATGCAGGTGGTATCCAGTCCGCCGGAATAAGCCAGTACAACTTTCTCTTTTTCCATCGTTTTTGACCTCACTCATTTTGATGTTGACAGATATAAATCTTTACCAACTATAGCCCTTCATACCTGCAAATGCAACCGAAAAAACACATATAAATATGCATTATCAGCAAAATATTTGAATAATTATGCATTTATGCACGGCTCGAATGCATAATTATAAAATTATCCTTGCATATCCGCAGATGAAAGAGTACATTTAGGAAGTTCTCTTCCGTTCACAGACGGGCGGGAAGTGGTGTATAGTAATAAAATCTACCCTGCAGGAGGGTGTTTGCGCTGCGGACAGACCGCAGCCTGGGAGGTAACGATGGCAACGGATCAGAAGCTTCGTGTTGGTATTATCGGTGCGACAGGTTACGCAGGGGCGGAAATTCTGCGCATTCTGGCAACCCACCCTATGGCGGAAATTCAATGGATAGGATCCCGCAGCTATGCGGATCAGAAGATGGCCTCGGTTTACGGCAATCTGTTTCATTTTGTCGATCTGACGCTGCTGGATGATGACACGGAGAAGATGAAGTCGGAGCTTTTGTCTCTGGCTGAGGACGTGGACGTTATTTTTACGGCGACGCCGCAGGGGACCTGCGCAGGACTTATGAGTGAGGAGCTCCTGCAGAAAACCCGCGTTATTGACATGTCGGCGGATTTCAGGATCAAGGATATATCCGTCTACGAGCAGTGGTACCGAATAAAGCATGCATCGCCGCAGTTCATAGAAGAGGCGGTGTACGGACTGGTGGAAATCAACCGGGACAGGATTCCCTCGGCGAGGATTCTGGCAAATCCGGGCTGCTACACGACCTGCTCTATTCTGACGGCATATCCTTTGGCGGAGGCAGGACTGATTGATACGGATACCCTGATTGTGGATGCCCTGTCCGGTGTTTCCGGTGCGGGGAGAGGCGCCAAGACGGCCAATCTGTACTGCGAGGTGAACGAAAGCGCAAAGCCCTACGGCGTGGCGAGCCATCGCCATACCCCGGAGATTGAGGAGCAGCTGTCCTATGCCTGCGGACACCCCGTGACCATCAGCTTTACGCCGCATCTGGTGCCGATGAACCGCGGCATTCTGGCAACGGAATACGCGTCCCTGGTTCGTCATGCAGACGGAAGTCTTCCTACGGAGGAGGAGATCCGCGATGTGTATGAGAGGCGGTACGGCAAGGAGAGGTTCATTCGCCTTCTGCCGGCGGGACAATATCCGGAGACCCGCTTTGTGGAGGGCAGCAATTTCCTGGATATCGGATGGAAGATTGATTCGAGAACAGGGCGCGTGGTTCTGATGGGAGCCATTGACAACATGGGAAAGGGCGCGGCAAGTCAGGCGGTACAGAACATGAATCTGATGTTCGGCCTGCCGGAGGAGACGGGGATCGCCATGCCGGCGATGATGCCCTGATGCGATATGTGCGGTACACCAGATTGGGGGAATATGGAAGGTCATGTTCTGATCCGTCCGATGAGGGAGACGGATTACGAGGAAGTTCATCAGCTGTGGATGACCATTCAGGGCTTTGGCATCCGATCCCTGGATGACAGCAGAGAGGATGTCAATCGCTTCATTGAACGAAATCCGGAGACCTCCGTGGTGGCTGTTTCAGAGGGAAAGATCGTTGGCTCCATCCTCTGCGGCAGCGACGGCCGGCAGGGGACACTGTATCATGTCTGCGTCGCGGCACCGTTCCGCAGGCTCGGCATCGGCCGTCAGATGGTTGGCTATTGCATGAAGGCACTGCGCGAGATGGGAATCAATAAGGTCTCATTGGTTGCCTTTACCAGAAATCAGGTCGGCAACGCCTTCTGGAAGGGAATCGGCTGGCAGAAGCGCGAAGATTTTTATTATTACGATTTCATTCTGAACGAAAAGAACATTACGAATTTCATCGGTGAATAGGCAGGATGGAGGGGAACAGAGAAAATGGAACAGATACAGGGCGGTGTTACATCAGCTACAGGCTTTGAGGCAGCATCCACCGCTGCCGGAATCAAATATCAGAATCGGACGGATATGGCATTGATCTACAGCACGGCTCCCTGCGAGGCGGCAGGGACCTTTACCTCCAATGTGGTGAAGGCCGCACCGGTCATCTGGGATCGGAGCATTGTACGTGAAAGCGATGAAAAGGTTCAGGCCGTGGTCATCAATTCCGGGATTGCCAATGCATGCACCGGAAAAGAGGGGCTTCGGATCTGTGAGGAGACGGCAGAGGCGGCAGGAGAGGCGCTGGGAATTCCGATGCGGTCTGTCCTTGTGGGCTCCACCGGCGTCATCGGAATGCAGCTGCCGATGGATCGGATCAAGGCAGGCATTGCAGAGCTGGCGGCGGCCAAGGCAGGAACCAGAGAGGCCGGAGAGGCTGCCTCCCGCGCCATTATGACCACAGATACCGTCAATAAGGAGGTTTGCGTCACACTGGAGCTTGGAGGCAAAACCGTTACCATCGGCGGTATGGCAAAGGGCTCCGGAATGATTCATCCGGGCATGTGCACCATGCTGGCCTATGTGACGACGGATGCTGCCATCACCAAGGACTTGCTTCAGAAGGCGGTTTCCGCTGTTGTGGAGGATACCTTCAACATGATTTCCGTGGACGGCGACATGTCAACCAACGACACTCTCCTGGTGCTGGCAAACGGTCTTGCCCGGAATGCTCTCATCGACTGCGAAAACGAGGACTATGAGGCCTTTCAGGAGGCGCTTCATTTCATCTGCCGGACACTTGCCATGAAGATGGCAGGGGACGGAGAGGGAGCGACCCGGCTGATTGAGTCACAGGTATGTCATGCAGACACGAAGGAGCATGCGAGGATTCTTGCCAAGGCGGTGATTCAGTCCAATCTTACCAAGGCGGCTGTTTTCGGAAGGGATGCCAACTGGGGTCGTGTTCTGTGTGCCCTCGGCTATTCCGGGGCACCGTTTGATCCCGAAAACGTCGACCTGTATTTTGAAGCGGAGGGAAGGTCCATGCTGATCTTTACGCATGGAAGTGCTGCGGACTATTCCGAGCAGGAGGCGGCACAGCTTCTTGGATGTGACAAGGTGATCATTCGCAGTGACATGCACATGGGAGAGGAAGCGGCAACGGCCTGGGGCTGTGATTTGACATATGACTATGTGAAAATCAATGCAGACTATCGTTCGTAAAATGCGGGGCAGTGCATCCGACGAGGACGGTATCCTGCCAGGATCATTATAGGGAAGGGACAGAGCATGATTCAGGAATTGGATGAGGCACAGCGGAAGGCGGAGGTGTTGATTGAGGCGCTTCCGTACATACAGCGGTTTAACCGCAAGATTATTGTGGTGAAGTACGGCGGCTCCGCCATGAGCAATGAGACTCTGCAGCGGCAGGTGATTCAGGATGTCACGCTGCTGAAGCTGGTGGGCTTTAAGCCGATTATCGTGCACGGAGGAGGCAAGGCGATTTCCTCCTGGGTCGGCAAGGTCGGCAAGGAGGCCCGGTTTATCAACGGACTGCGCGTGACGGATGCCGAGACGATGGAAATTGCCGAGATGGTTCTGGGACGGGTATCCAAAAATCTTGTAACCATGGTCGAGGAGCTTGGCGTGAAGGCTGTGGGCATCTCCGGCAAGGATTCGGCCATGCTGAAGGTTAAGAAGCGCCTTTCCGGCGGGCAGGATATCGGCTATGTGGGAGAGGTCACAAAGGTGGATCCCAAAATCCTTTTTGACATGCTGGACAACGATTATCTGCCGATTGTGGCTCCTGTCGGTCTGGATGATCATTTTGACACCTACAACATCAATGCGGATGAGGCGGCCTGTGCCATTGCCAAGGCGGTGGGTGCCGACAAGCTGGTCTATCTGACGGATGTGGAGGGACTGTATCGTGATTTTGAGGACAAGACCTCCTTTATCTCGCGGATCAGTGTCAGTGCGGCAGAGCAGCTGATTGCGGACGGAATCATCGGAGGAGGAATGCTGCCCAAGCTTTCCAACTGTACAGAGGCTGTGCGCGGAGGCGTCAAGAGGGTGCATATACTGGATGGGAGAGTTCCGCACAGCATCCTGCTGGAGATATTCACAAACAAAGGAAACGGCACAATGTTTTATCAGGACGGAGATACGCTGGAGTAACCCGTCGGTATTTTTTCATCCGGAATGTTTCATCCGGCAGCTCTGAGACGGAAGTTTCCGGAACGGTATTTTTTGAATCGGAATTTTTTTGAATCGAAAGAAGAACAGAGGAATCGACATGGCTGACAGAATGCAGGCAATGATAGCACAGGCCGAGCAGGACCTTTTGCACACCTACAATCGGTATCAGATTGTACTGGATCGCGGTGAAGGGGTGTCCTTATATGATGTGAACGGGAAGCGGTATCTGGATTTTGTGGCGGGCATCGCGGTTTTTGCCCTGGGGTACGGCAATAAGGAATACAACGATGCCCTGAAGGGGCAGATCGACAAGCTGCTGCACACCTCCAATTACTTTTATAATGAGCCTGCCATACGGGCAGCGCATGCACTGAAGACGGCTTCGGGCATGGATCGCGTCTTTTTCACCAACAGCGGTGCAGAGGCGGTGGAGGGTGCTCTGAAGGCGGCGATGAAGCATGCCTTTTTGAAAAAGGGCGGAAGGTCGCAGGAAATCATTGCGATGGAGCATTCCTTCCACGGCAGAACCTATGGTGCACTTTCGGTTACCGGAAACGAGCATTACCGGGAGGGCTTCGGAGATATGCCCTGCAGAGTCCGGTTTGCTGCATACAACGATCTGGCATCGGTAGAAGCACAGCTGAATGACAATACGGCAGCCATTATCATGGAGACCGTGCAGGGAGAGGGCGGTCTTGTGCCTGCCACCCGGGAGTTTCTGGAGGGTGTCCGGAGGCTGTGCGATGACCGCGGCATTCTGATGATTCTGGATGAGGTGCAGTGCGGCATGGGACGGACGGGCTACATGTATGCCTGGCAGAGGTACGGCGTGAAGCCGGATATTATGACCACGGCGAAGGCTCTTGGCTGCGGTGTTCCGGTGGGTGCCTTCCTGATGACGGAGGAGGTGGCGGCATCCAGTCTTGCTGCCGGGGACCACGGGACGACCTACGGCGGAAATCCGTTTGCCGCCGCTGCTGTCTGCAAGGTTCTGGAGCTCTATGACAAGCTTCATATTACGGAGCATGTTCAGGAGGTTGCCCCTTATCTGGAGCAGCAGCTGGACAGAATGAAGGAGCGTCATTCCTGCGTACTGGAGCGCCGCGGCAGCGGTCTGATGCAGGGACTTGTCTGCGACAAAACGGTAAATCCCGCCATTGTGAAGGCAATGGACCGCGGACTGATCCTTATCAATGCGGGAACCAACATTCTGCGGTTTGTGCCGCCGCTTGTGATCACAAGGGATGACGTGGACGAGATGATTGAGATTCTGGATTCCGTTTTGACGGATACCATGTAAGCACGTACATACAGTGAGGAAATTCCTTTGAACATGCGGAAAAGATTGCTGTCGGTGCTGGCGGTTCTGCTGCTTGTACTGGCCCTTATCTATGTAGCGCAGGCCTATGGCACAAGCCAGGAGGGGAGCTCGGAATCCTTGTTCTCCCGAAAGGAAACCATCAACCTGTGGTACACCGATGATGACCTGACAGATTTTCTCAACAGCGTCTGTGTTGCATACACGGACAGTCAGGGCGACTATCGGGTGGAGCCGACCCTGATTGACGACACGGACTATGTACAGAAGATCTATGACGCATCGAAGGAGGGAGAGGATTTTCCGGATCTGTTTATTGCCGGGAATGATCTTCTGGAAAGACTGTGGCTGACAGGGCTGGCAACGCAGATTACGGACACAGAGCATTTTGGCGATACGCACACCTTTTGTCAGGCCGCCCTGAATGCGGTGACCTATCAGGACAAAATCATCGGCTATCCCATGAGCTTTGAGGCGGCAGCCTTTCTTTATAATGCGGATGATCTTCAGGATATGGCCGATACGGCAGAAAAGAGTCTGGAGGAAACGGTCCCCGCCACCATGGTGGATGTGATTACATTGGCCAACAGCTACGACGCACCGGAGGAGGTGACCTCCGTGCTGAAATGGGATGTCAGTGATATTTTCTACAATTACTGCTTCCTTGGAAATTATATGGATATCGGCGGGGAATGCGGAGATGATACCGGTCAGCTGCATGTCTATAATCAGCAGCTGATCTCCTGTCTGCAGGTCTACCAGCAGCTGAATCAGTTCTTCTCGATCGATTCCTCCTCGGATTCCTATGATGATCTGATTCAGGATTTCGCAGCGGGCAAAATCGTGTTCACGCTCGCAACATCGGACAGCGTAAAGAAGATTGCACAGTATGAAAAGGAAAACGGCACGACAGTGAACTACGGTGTCACCCGAATTCCGGATTTAACGGCGGATTTGAAATCCAGGACGCTTTCCATTACGAACTGTCTGGTGGTTAACGGCTATTCGGAACATCAGGACGCGGCAAATGCGTTTGCTCAGTATCTGCTTTTTGAGGGAATGGGAAGCTTCTATGACCAGACGGGAAAGGCACCGGCGATGGCCGGTTATTCCTTCAGCGACGAGCATATGAATGGATTTTACGATGCTTATCAGGATTCCACTCCCATCACCAAGCTGCGGTCTGCGTCGAATTTCTGGATGCTGCTGGAGAATACTTTTTCCACGGTCTGGGACGGAGAGGATCCCAATGAGCAGCTTCGGCAGCTGTGCCAGCAGCTGCTGATTCAGATGACAGGACAGGACGATGTCCAGGTTGCAACCATCGAGAACCCGGATTATGTGGATATTCAAAGACAGCTGACCGGTGGAGATTGATGTGCGTGAAGCTGCAGCGTTGTGATACAATGTCCGATACATGGCGGGGCCTCTGAAGTGCCAGAGAGGTCATGTATGAGGATTCGAAAATGGAAAGCGCAGTACGTTCGTCTGACAGCCGTGTTGGCGGCAATGCTGATCGGAAATCTGGCGGCAGTGTCCTGCGGGAGCAGTCAGGAGCTGGAACTGACATCGGAAGCTG
>CAYXAN010000014.1:0-14572 GCA_964461705.1 uncultured Sarcina sp.
TTGTCACTGTCAGTCCCGCTTCCGCCGC
Source organism: uncultured Sarcina sp. (assembly GCA_964461705.1). GTDB lineage: Bacteria > Bacillota > Clostridia > Lachnospirales > Lachnospiraceae > CAG-791. Next base: position 29 of record CAYXAN010000014.1, read on the forward strand.
AACGTCCTTGATGGTAGCCACGTGTCACACCCCTTCTCTGCTGTCATCCGTTCTGCACCCTTCCCATTCGGTGTGCTGTCAATCGATTACCATATACGTTACATCATATCTCCGACGCGTGTTTTCATACAATAGGCATTTTTTACATGCTTTGTATCCCAATTCTGTACCAACTGCCAAATCCCTTCCCGGAATCATTTCCTGCGGCAGGCTGTGCGGTCCTCTTTGCCTTCTGTCGCATCTGCCCGCACCGTGCTATACTCTTCTTTATGAACGAAAAAGTGATGCGCATTTGCGAATTCAACAAAATAACCGCCCTGCTGGAGAGTCATGCCACCTCCGATCCCGGGCGCAGACTCTGCCGGTCGCTGGTTCCGATGAACGATCTTTCGGATATCGAAGCGGCACAGGCACAGACGGAATCCGCTCTGGGATATCTTTTCCGCAGCGGATCCCTCAGCTTCGGCAGCAACCGTGATTTTTCGGATGCCTTCGGTGCTCTGCATATCGGCACCAGTCTTTCCATCCCTGAACTGAATCAGTTTGCTTCCTTTCTTGAGAATGTTGCTAGAGTCCGCAGCCATGGTCCGGAAAACGAAGAGGATCCTCTCTTTGACCTCTTTGATTGTCTTGTGCCGCTCAGTCCTGTGGCGCAGGAGATCCGCCGCTGCGTTGTCAGCGAGGATCGTCTGGCAGACGATGCCAGCCCTGAGCTGAAAAAGGTGCGCCGCGATATCGGGATCACCGATGACCGCATTCATGTCCAGCTGAACAGGCTCCTGAACCAGACCCTGTCCTCCTACCTTCAGGACACGGTGGTCACCATGCGGGACGATCGCTACTGCCTTCCGATCAAGAGCGAATATAAAAGTCAGGTCAAGGGCATTGTCCACGACCAGTCCTCCACCGGCTCCACGCTGTTCATTGAGCCCGCCTCCATTGTGGAGCTGGGCAACACCATCCGCGAGCTGCAGGTTCAGGAGAAGAAGGAGGAGGAAAAGGTTCTGGCCTCGCTTTCCGCCCTTCTTTCCGAGCATCTCATCGCCCTGCGGGATGACTGCGCCAACATGACACAGCTGGACTTTATTTTTGCGAAGGCCCAGCTGGCTCTTGCGCTGAATGCCACAAGGCCGGTTTTCAATGAAGCGCACCGCATCACCATCCATAAGGGACGTCATCCGCTGATTGATTCCAAAAAGGTGGTACCCATTGATCTTGCCATCGGCGAAAGCTACGACATGATCATCGTCACCGGTCCCAACACCGGCGGCAAAACCGTAACCCTCAAAACGATCGGCCTTTTCGAGCTGATGGGCATGTCCGGCCTGCACATTCCCGCGGGAGAGCGCAGTGAGCTGTCCCTGTTCCGGGAGGTGTACGCCGACATCGGAGATGAGCAGAGCATCGAGCAGAGTCTCTCCACTTTTTCCTCCCACATGACCTCCATTGTGGATATTCTCAAAAGAGCCGACAAGAACTGCCTGTGTCTGTTCGATGAGCTGGGGAGCGGAACGGATCCGACGGAGGGTGCCGCCCTTGCAATCTCCATCCTGAACTTCATGCACACACGGCGGATTACAACCCTGGCCACCACGCACTATGCCGAGCTCAAGGTCTACGCCATGAAGACAGAGGGCATCGTCAATGCCAGCTGTGAATTTGATGTGGAAACCCTGCAGCCAACCTACCGGCTTCTGGTCGGTGTCCCCGGAAAGAGCAATGCCTTTGCCATTTCCCAGAAGCTGGGACTGCCCAATTACATCATCGAAACCGCAAAGGAGCAGCTCAGTCAGGACACCAAGAGCTTCGAGGATGCTTTGTCCGAGCTGGAGGACACCCGAAGACAAAATGACAAAGAGCGCACAGCGCTGGAGCGAGAGAAGGCGGAGCTCGCAAAGCGAAGCCGTGAGCTCAAGCAGCGCGAGGATTCTCTGGAGGAGAAGCGGCGGAAAATTCTGGATCAGGCCAACGAAAAGGCGCGGAACATTCTGCAGGACGCCAAGGATCAGGCGGACAGTGCCATTTCCGCCATCCGAAAGAACAGCAAGGGTGCCGACATGGCTGCCATGGAGCGCACCCGAACCAGTCTGCGGGAAAAGGTATCCGCCAAGGACAAGCGCCTTCAGAAGCCGGCCGAGCCGCAGCCCAGGGTCTCACGGCTCAAGGCCTCCGATCTTCACATCGGCGATCTGGTAAAGGTGCTCTCCCTCGGCATGCAGGGCACCGTGACAAAGCTCCCGGACCGCCAGAATAAGGTGGGCGTTCAATGCGGCATCATGAACTCGCAGATTCCTTTGACCGATCTTGCACTCATCGATGAAGACACCGGAATGGCCATCGATTCCCATGCCAAAAGGAAGACGGCCAGTGCCTTAAAGCGCGCCTACGAAAGTCAGTCCGGCAAGCTCAGCACCGGAGGGATGGATCTTTCCCGGGCGATGAATATCTCATCGGAAATCAACCTGCTTGGCATGACCACCGATGAGGCCATTCTTGCATTGGACAAATATCTGGATGATGCAAGGATGTCCCATCTGGACAGTGTCCGCGTGGTTCACGGAAAAGGCACCGGTGCCCTGCGGAATGCCGTGCAGAACTATCTGCGCAGGCAGACCTGGGTTCGCGGCTACCGTGCCGGTGACTTCGGGGAAGGGGATGCCGGCGTCACCATCGTTACGCTTTGATTTAAATCGAGTATCTATTCAGCACCCGCATCTCGATTTTCCTTCGGAAAACCTCGATGTGGCCGGGCAGAGGAAATGAACAGAACATGGCTGTCAATAAGCAGAAGATTTTAATTGTGGACGATGACGCCAACATCGCGGAGCTCATCAGTCTTTATCTCAATAAGGAATGCTATGACACGGACATTGCCGAGGACGGCGAGCAGGCTCTGGTAAAATTCAAATCCTATGAGCCTGATCTCATTCTTCTGGACCTGATGCTGCCCGGAATTGACGGCTACCAGGTTTGCCGGGAGATCCGTTCCAAGGCACAGACGCCGATCATCATGCTCAGTGCCAAGGGTGAGGTTTTTGACAAGGTGCTCGGACTGGAGCTGGGTGCAGACGACTACATGGAGAAGCCCTTTGACTCCAAGGAGCTGGTGGCCCGGGTCAAGGCGGTTCTGCGAAGGACACACCAGCAGCCAAAGCCCCTGCACAGCAAGACCTCCGACGAGAAGTCCGTCTCCTACAAGGATCTTGTCATCAGTCTGACCAATTATTCCGTCACCTATATGGGTCAAAATCTGGACATGCCCCCCAAGGAGCTGGAGCTCCTGTATTTCCTTGCCTCACAGCCGAATCGGGTGTTCACAAGGGAGCAGCTTCTGGATCAGATCTGGGGCTATGAATACATCGGCGACACCCGAACCGTGGATGTCCATATCAAGCGGATCCGGGAGAAAATTCACGACCACGAGGGCTGGCGGATCACCACCATCTGGGGCATCGGATACAAGTTTGAGGCAGCCGTGTGATTTCGTCCGAAAAGCGCCGATAAGGGCGTTCCCCATGCCGGAGCCCCGATGCGGCAGAATCGAGGCATTTGTCCGTGCGAAAAACGATTTATCTTAAATTTATACTGGCCTATGCGCTCTTTGCCGTCTTCGGTTTTATCGTCGTTGCCACCTTTGTGTCCAACATGACCATGGATCAGGTGCGGCAGAAAACCGCAGGCTCCCTGTACCGTGAGGCCACTTCCGTTGCCAACACCTATGCCGCCGAGCTCTACAGCTCGGAAACCTCCCTTGACAGCGTATACCAGCAGCTCAGCTCGCTCAGCACCTTTCTGAACGCACGCATCATGGTACTGAACCCCTCCGGGCGCATCGTCGTAGACAGCGAGCAGAGGATCAATCCGGAAACCGAGGTTCGCGTGGAGGGCTTTGATCCATCGGTCTTTGCGGGAAATCTGTACATCGAGGGACGCTTCTGGGATTACTGCGATGAAGATCAGCTTTCCGTGCTGGCTCCGATCACACGGGATTACAAGACCAACGGATATGTCGTCATCCACATGCCCTTGGCCGATTTGTGGGAGGAATCCAACCACCGTCTCAACATTTCCTATATTGAGCTTCTGATCATCCTCCTGCTGTCCCTCATTGTCCTGATCTTCTTCACCGAGATTGTGTATCTTCCCATTCGCCGCATCACCCGGGCGACGGAGCAGTATGCCGCCGGCAACATGCACTACGAGCTGACCGCCGAAAGCGACGATGAAATCGGCTACCTTGCGGCCTCCTTAAGCTACATGGCCAAAAAAATCGCAGCCTCCGAGGATGATCAGAAGAAATTCATCGCCAACGTCTCTCATGACTTCCGCTCGCCTCTGACCTCCATCCGCGGCTTTCTGCAGGCCATGCTCGACGGCACCATTCCGCCCGAAATGCATGAGAAGTATCTGCGGCTTGTCCTGAACGAGACAGAGCGCCTCACAAAGCTCACCAATGATCTCCTGGCCCTCAACAATCTGAACACCCGCGGAATGATGCTGAACCGGACGGATTACGACATCAACGGGGTCATCCGGCAGGTGGCCGCCTCCTTTGAGCAAACCTGCCGTGCGAAGGAGGTCACGCTGGAGCTGATTCTCACCGGCGATGTTCTCTATGTGAACGCCGACAAGGACCGCATTCAGCAGGTTCTGTACAACCTTCTGGACAATGCCGTCAAGTTCAGCAAAAACAGCACCTCCGTGCGGATTGAAACCTCGGAAAAGCATCACAAGGTCTTCGTTTCCGTCAAGGACCACGGCATCGGCATTCCCACGGGAGAGCAGAGTGCGATTTTTGACCGCTTTTACAAAACAGATCTCTCCCGCGGCAGGGACAAAAAAGGGACAGGCCTCGGCCTGTCCATCGTCCGTGAAATTCTTCGGGCACACAATGAAAATATCAACGTCATCTCCACCGAGGGAATCGGCTCCGAATTCATCTTCTCTCTCCAGCGGTCCGCGCTCAACGACCGGCTTGATGAGTAAATCCCCCTGTCAGAGAATTTACCGCCCGGCAGTCCCTTCTGTTCCTCTGCACTGCGAAGCGGCAATTTCCCTGCAAATCCATGCGATCCTCCGGAGGCCGCGAAGGGAACGCTGATTTAATCCGCGTTGTCCTTCGCGCGAAGTCTCCCGACATAGTCCGCCAGACGTCCCAGTGCCTTTTTGAGGCTGTCGATGGAATACGCGTACGAAATGCGAAGATATCCCTCTCCGCAGTCCCCAAAGGCCGTGCCCGGAACAATGGCCACCTTTTCCTCACGCAGAAGCTCTGTCGCAAAGGTGTCGCTGTTCATTCCGAATTCCCTGATGCAGGGGAAGACATAAAAGGCCCCCTCCGGCTCAAAGCAGGGAATCCCCATCTCACCCAGTGTATACAGCACAAAGCGCCGTCTCTCATCATAGGACTCGCGCATCTTGCACACATCCTCATCGCCGTTTCGGAGGGCCTCAACTGCCGCGTACTGAGAGGTGGTGGGGGCGCACATGATGCAGTACTGATGGATCTTGATCATCTGCTTCATGATGGCGGCGGGGCCGCAGGCATAACCAAGACGCCAGCCGGTCATGGCATATGCCTTGGAAAAGCCGTTGATAAGAACGGTTCTCTCCTGCATGCCGGGCAGACTCGCAATGGATACATGCCGCTTCCCGCCGTAGGTCAGCTCCCCGTAGATTTCATCGGATACCACCACCAGATCATGCCGCAGGATGATGGGAACCAGCTTTTCCAGATCCTCCCGCTCCATGATGGCGCCGGTGGGGTTGTTGGGGAAGGGCATCACCAGAATCTTGGTCCTGGGGGTGATGGCCGCCTCCAGCTCCTCCGGGGTCAGGCGGAATTTGTTTTCCTCCTTCAGCTCGATGATGACCGGAACGCCGTCTGCCATGACCACACAGGGCTCATAGGAAACATACGACGGCTGCGGGATCAGCACCTCATCGCCGGGGTTGAGCATCGCCCTCATGGCAAGGTCAATGGCCTCCGAGCCTCCGACCGTGACGAAGATCTCGGAAAGATAGTGATAATCCAGATTCTGGGTCCTTTTCAGATATGCCGCAATTTCCTTGCGCAGCTCCGCAAGACCTGCGTTGGAGGTGTAAAAGGTCCTCCCCTTTTCCAGAGAGTAAATGCCCTCATCCCGGATATGCCACGGTGTGTCAAAATCCGGCTCTCCGACGCCCAGTGAGATGACATCCTTCATATCGGCAACGACATCGAAAAACTTCCGAATTCCGGACGGCTTCAGCGCCGCCGCCTTATCCGCAATCAAATCCTCTCTCATGGTGTCACAATCTCCCTCGTATCCTCATATTTCTTGTCCATGATGGTGCCGTGATCCTTATAGCGCTTCAGGATAAAATGCGTGGTGGTTCCCAGCACCGCATCCAGCGTGGACAGCTTGTGCGTCACAAACCCGGAGACCTCCTTCAGCGTCTTCCCCTCCAGAATCACCATCAGGTCATAGCCGCCGCTCATCAGATAGACATTGCTGACCTCCGGATACTTGTAGATCCGCTCCGCAATGTCCTCAAAGCCCTGCCCCCTCTGCGGTGCAACGCGAACCTCGATCAGAGCCGTTACGCGCTCCACCCCGGTCTTATCCCAGTTGATCATGGTGTGATACCCGCAGATGATGCCGTCGGCCTCCATCTCGGCCAGTGCCGCCGCAACCTCGGCCTCCTCCGTGCCCAGCATGATGGCCAGCTCCTTCAGGCCGACACGGCTGTTCTTTTCAATGATGGTAAGAATCCTTTCCTTCAGCGTATTCATATGCTCCGTCCTTCCTCCTGTCCCTGTTACGCGTGGATCTGTTTTCATTATGTCACATCATCTGTGTTCATTTATCTCGCATTCATCTGTGTTCATCTGTCTCACATCCATCTGTGTTCATCTGCCTCGCATCCATCTGTTCCAGATAGCTTTGCAGTGCGTCCGGCTTTGGCCGGTTCAGGCTCTGCCGCTCCTCCCCATTACGAAGAATCTTATCCTGACCTTCCTGCAGCGTGCCGATGTATGCGGCACGAATGCCTCTTTCCGTCAGCCTTTCTGCAGCCTCTCTCCCATCCTCCACGACGGCCAGCAGAAGGCCGTCCGAGCTCATCTGATAGGGATTGATGCCGCAATCATCTGCGATCTCTATTGTCTCCTGCCGGACGGGAATGGCAGGAAGCTCGACCTCCAATCCCTTTCGGCGGCTGTCCCCCTTTGCGGCCAGCCTCCACAGGGCGGCATAAACTCCCCCCTCGGAGACCGCCGTCAGCCGTGCAGGGCAGACCCCTTCGTTTTTCATTGCCGTAAGATACGGAAGAACCCACAGCTCCTTCCCCATCCGATCGGCCCGTTCCAGAAGCTGCAGGGGAAACCGTTGTTCCAGCTCCTGCCTCCTTGCCGCCGCCAGCACGGCGGTTCCGGACAATCCGATATAGCCGACAGCAAGGATATCCGCGGCCGTCCGCTCCCTCTTCGGTGCACAGGATGACGGATCGGGCGGCGTACCGGGCAGAGCGACCATCGGAAGGTGACCTGCGGCACTGACGGTCACCACCGGTCTTGTCACAGCGGTTGTCACTGCCCCGTGAAAATCCGCAACGCAAAGTCCTGCTGCCGCAGCGCTTGCGCGAAGGGAATCCGTGATCGCGCGAAGAAGCGACTCCTCGCTTCCCGGCGGAAGAAGAACCGTGACCTCCAGCACATCCGGCAGCACTCCCTTGCAGACCACCTCATTCACCGCTCCTGCCACGGCTAAAGGGACGGACAAGACGGGAAGCGACCGGGTGCAGACAGCCAGCTGCATTCCATCCCCTTCGCACCCTTTCTCGAAATTCTTCCCGGAATCTGCTCCCGCTCGGGGAGACCAGACCCCGGAAAGGCGCTTTACAACGGAGCGGTCAAAGACATTGGCATCCAATGCCCCGCTGCGCAGGATCATTGTTCACTCCCGTCCGCTGCGGCGCTGTCCCCGGCGCTGCCGGCACCCTCCGCACTTTCGGACGATGTCTGCCCGGTCGAATCTCCGGCAGAGCCTTCTGTCTGAGAAACCACGGCATTGGCAGCATCCTGGGCCTTCTCCATCGCCGTTGTGGTGTCCAGCCCCTGGGCCAGAGCATCTGCGTATGCCGCATTCGCGGCATCCTGTGCCTGGCTGGTCAGATCCTCCGTTTGGGAAGAATCCACCCCTGCCGCCGCATCGGCGGCCGCCGTCTTAATGGCATCCACGTCCCCGGAATCGATGGCATTTCGCAGTGCCTGCGTCATATTCCCGGCTGTACCGACCTTTACATAGGTAGGAGACATGCTGTAGGTGCTGTTGTTGAACACCTCCTTGCTCTGCTCCGCTCCGTCCACGGTCACCACCTTCCAGAGCCTTGCCGTCAGGCCGTCATGCCCCGCCGTGGTCTGTACCGTCCCGACTGCCAGGGAGGCATCCTCCTTGATCTTATAGCCCTCGGAAGGGGTTTCCGACAGGGTCTCACTGACGAAGGAAACCTTCCGGTTTGACGCTCTGGTCTCGACACCGTAGATGGTAAAGGTGATGGTGCCGTTATAGGCAGAGCCTTCGATATAAACGGTGCTGTCAAGATTGTTGGTAAAGCGGAAATCCATGCCGGCGGATTCCGCAATGGCGGCATCCGCAGACGGATCCACGTAGGTGACGATCATCGAGTGGTTGTGCCGCTCCGTCACGCTCAGCTCCGCACGGATCACGGCATTATACAGTGTCGTGGATACCTGACAGATTCCGCCGCCGAAACTCTCCACCACCTCGTCGCCGACATAAGAGCCCGCCAGTGCGTAGCCGTTTTCCTCCGTAAAGGGCGTAATGGTACTCAGCATGGAGAAGCTCTCCCCCGGTGCCAGCGTAATCCCGTTGATCATGGCGCAGGCATTGGAGATATTCTTGGATCTTGCGGTATTCGACTGTGAATAGGAGGTCGAGTAGGTTCCCAGAACGGAGGTCAGCTTCTGCAGCTCCTCCACCGTCGTGGCGGGCTCCGTCTCCTCCATATCCAGATCGATGACGGCATCCTCCCCGTTCCAGTCCGTCGTAAGGAAGCTGACGATCTGCTTCACCGACTCGTCTTCATTGATTACGACGCCGCTGCTGCCCTCCGTAAACTGAAAGCCGCCGCCGGACCTTGTCATGGACGCCTCCACGGCCGCCACATTCCATTCCGAGCAGTTGTTCTGTATAAAGGTGCGGATCTGATCCTCGTTGAAGCTGAATTCCAGTGAAAAATCCGCTCCGTTGTGCTCCAGGTCCTTGGCCTGCTTGTAACGGGCAATGATGTTGGCCGCATGTCCGTAATCCATAATGGTGTCCACCACATCACTGTTGTCCCAGGTAAGGCCCAGATTCCCGGCACTGACCGTCACATACTGCTCCCCCATCCCATGAAGGGTAATGGTGGCGGATCTGCGCTTGTCCAGAAGCTCCTGTGCTGCGTTCTGCACCTGTTCCCCGGTCATCCCGGAAAGATCCGCTCCCTCCAGAGAAATTCCGTTCTGCACCGTATCGGAGGAGTCGCTTCCCGGCGCCTCCTCTGTCTCCGCCGCCGAGACGTTCACCACAAGAAGCGGAAGGATCATGGCCAGAATCAGAATCCCTGCGATGACTGCCGCCGTGATCTGCCTCCTCCGCGCCTTCCCCGGCCTGCTTGATTTGTTCGGTTTGTTCAGCCTCTTCTGCTTCTGTGTATTCTGCTGATTTTGCTTGTTCTGTTTGCCTTGCATACTGTATCGATACCCGCTTTCTGCCTGCATCTGTGCTGGCTCCCAGGCAGGGAGGATCCCTGTTGTCTGCTGCTTTAAACAGTAACCTTCATTATATCGTCATGACATGGCGTTGGCAAACCGCCGGCAGCAATAGTAAAGGTCTGATCACCGTTGTCTGAAAAACGCAGATAACGGCCGGCTGTTGACGAACCCCGGGAGGACAGGGCACAATAGATCCCGAAAGCAGGTGCAGACGCATCGGTTTTCGGGATCTATTACATTCTCAACGGAAGAGAGCCGGTTTTCATCGGTCCATCATCAGGAAACGGAGCAGCCGCCATGACCCTTCTTCGAAGGTTTTTGCCTTATCTTGCCAAATATAAAGGAATCCTCCTTTTGGATCTTTTCTGTGCTGCACTGACTACTCTGTGCGATATTGTCCTTCCCAAAATGATCAGTGTGCTCACAAATTCCGCCATGGGCGTCGGGATCACACTGACAGGGAAAATCGTGTGGAAGCTGGCGGCGCTGTATGCGGTGCTGCGCATCATCGACGGCGCGGCATCTTATTTCATGTCCGGCATCGGACACATCATGGGCGTGCACATTGAAACCGACATGCGGCAGGATGCCTTTGACCATCTGCTGCAGCTGGATCACACCTATTACAACAATACCAAGGTCGGGACCATCATGGGCCGCATCACCAACGATCTTTTTGATGTGACGGAATTTGCCCACCACTGCCCGGAGGAATTCTTCATCGCGGCGATTAAGATCGTTGTGTCCTTTGTCATCCTCTGCCAGGCCAGTGTTCCCCTGACGCTGGCGGTTTTTGCCTGTGTTCCCGTAATGGGTGTGGTCTCCGTCCGGCTGAACCTGCGGCTTCGGGAAAGGTTTCGGCAGCAGCGCGTGCAGATCGGCGAGCTCAACGCCGCCATCGAGGACTCTCTTCTGGGACACAGCGTCGTGAAGGCCTTTGCCGCGGAGGATGAGGAGCGGGAGAAATTTGCCGCCGGCAACAGGCGTTTTGAAGAGGTCAAAACGCTTGGCTACTATGCCATGGCGGCCTTCAACACCTCCACCCGGCTTTTTGACGGTCTGATGTATCTGGTGGTGATTCTGGCGGGCGGTCTCTCCCTCGCCTATCACAAAATCAATGCCGGAGATCTGGTTGCCTATATTCTGTACGTCACTACGCTCATTGCCACCATCCGCCGGATTGTGGAGTTTGCCGAGCAGTTCCAGCGGGGCATGACAGGGATCGAACGCTTCGCCGAGATTATGGACACGCCGATTGCCATCCATGATGCGGAGCATGCGGTTCCTCTGACTCCCGGAAGAGGCGAAATCCGCTTTGATCACGTAAGCTTCGAATATCCGGACGATCACAACCGCGTCCTGCGGGATGTCAGTCTGACCATCCGCGCCGGGGAGCGTCTTGCCTTGGTGGGGCCCTCCGGCGGAGGCAAAACCACTCTGTGCAATCTGATTCCGCGGTTTTATGAGCCCACCGGCGGCAGAATCCTGATCGACGGGCAGGACATCAGCCAGGTCACCTTAAAGAGCCTTCGGGAGCAGATCGGCATTGTTCAGCAGGATGTGTACCTGTTCAGCGGCTCGGTGGCGGACAACATCGCCTACGGCAGAAGGGGAGCTTCCCCGGCAGACATCCGGCAGGCCGCCCGGCTTGCCGGCGCAGATGATTTCATTCAAAAGCTGAAGGATGGCTATGATACCTACATCGGAGAGCGCGGCGTAAAGCTCTCCGGCGGACAAAGGCAGCGGATCGCCATCGCCAGAGTCTTCCTCAAGAATCCGCCCATCCTGATCCTTGATGAGGCCACCAGCGCACTGGACAATGAAAGTGAAATCCTTGTCGGCCAAAGTCTGGAACAGCTTGCCCACGGAAGAACCACCCTCACCATTGCCCATCGGCTGACCACCATCAAAAACTACGACCGCATTCTGGTTCTTGGTGAAAACGGGATTGAGGAATCCGGGACACACGAAGAGCTCCTGGAACGAAAGGGAATCTACTACCGCCTGTGGAATCAGATTCCGTGAAGGGAACTCCTATAGACCCAAAAGCAGGATGCGCACTGCAGAAGGTCCGTTACACTCCGGCATGACCACTGCCTTCCATGCTGCGGATATAATCGTCAATATCCCTCACGATGCAACGATCCCCCATTGTATGCAGTGATTCAAAATACCTGGTGATATACCCGTAGATGCCATATTGGTCAAATGTCTTTGCCACATCTGAGCCGGACATTCCCTTAAAAAAGCGGTATCGTTCCACGCAGTAAATCAAGAAATCGAATTCTCTGCCCACCTCTCACGCCTCCTCAGGGTAATCATATGAGCCTGTCAACAGTTCGTCCTGATACATGGTATACAACGTCATAGGACTGTAATGCCACAATTTCGATTTCTCATCTGAAAGCTCCTGATAGAGCCTGGACTGATAAAAATAGGAAATTGCTTTATCCTCGTCCACATTGCTGTTTTTGATGATCTGCTCAACAACAGGAGGAACAATAATGGCCAGCATTGCGCTGAATTGATCTTTATTCATACAAACTCCCTCCTTATATCAAGGATACGTCTGACAGAAGACTTCTGATATATCAAACCTTTCCCGATTATTATACATGAAATATTCCCCAACCGTCGGAAGGCGGATTATAATAGCATTCATCGCCGCAGCTGGCGGCGTTGGTTTTGTATGGGTATTATTGTGATAGCATTTGGGGTTGGCTGCAGGGCAAGGGCATGAAGAAGAATGAGGATGCACACCTCTTTCATATTTGCGGCGGGATATATCGACGGGTTTTCAGGCGATTTACACTGATTTTTCGTATTGCGGTTGCCGCACTGGTGATTGCCTTCGTCCTGACGATGTCCTCATCGAACCTGATGCAGAACGTGGAGAGCCGCGCCGTGGCGGAGGTGGATTCTACGGTCAGCATGCAGGCATCGGCGTTCCGGAATTATATGAACGAACAGTTTCAGGCTCTTCGGCTTGTTGCAGACATGCTGGCAGACGGCAGGCATTTTGCCAGCAAGAGAATTCAGCCTACACTGGGCTCCGTGATCCGTACCTTTCAGCTCTGTACGCTTTGCCTGGCCGACATGGACGGCAACGTCACCGATTATCAGGGGAATACTATCGGGAATTGTGCCGACCGTGAATATTTTCAGGAAATCATCGACGGAAGTCACACGCAGATCTGCGAGTATCTTGCAGTCACCAAGAACTCCGATGAACCGCGTGTTGTTCTGTCTGTTCCTGCGTATGACGAGGCCGGGGAAATGCTCGGTGTACTGTTCTGCAGCAAGGAGATTTCCGTTCTGGAGAACTCGCTTTTTGAACACAACGGCCTCTTTGACTCCGCTTCCGCTATCCTTGTCTGTGACGAGTCCGGAAGGATCATCGCGGCAAACGCAAACGGATATCAGTTTTTCTCCAAGCACGGTATCATCGAAGACGGTGCGATGAACATCAACGACCTGTGCACCGAATTACAGAGCGTACAGGAACAGTCTTCGGCGCAGCACATAGAAATCAACGGAAAGCACTGCTTTGCAGGGTACACCGCGGTGGATGAGTGCGGCTGGGGACTTTTCTGTCTTGTGGATGAGGCAGACGCGGATGCGTCCTATCGCGACAATCAGGAACGGATGGAGAAAACCATTGCCGGCATCATACTGGTCTTCATCGCCTGCATTGTTTATATTCTCACATTAGGACAGATTTATCTGCGCCGGAAAAGGCGGGAGGTCAGCATCGTTCAGCACTATAACGACAGCTATCGGAGTATCCTGAGCGAAACGCAATGTGCGGTGGCGGAGTATGACACCGACAGAAAAATCATCACGATCATACAGGAAAATTTCAAGGATTTGAAGCTGGAGTCTCTAAACGGGTCCCTGGATGCATACGAGGGCTACAAGCGTATGCATCCGGAATTTGATTTTGCCGAGCTGGAGTCGGAAATCGGTCTTGTGCGGAAGAACGGCGCCCCCTGTTCCTTTGAAACCATTCTGGCGCCGAATCCGGAACGGTTTTACTGGCTGAACACAAAGCTGATTCCGATTACGGACGAGGACGGGGAGGTGACACGGATTTACTGCGTGCTGTTTGATGTGTCCGATGTGCACCGCGTGCACGAAACCGCCCTGGATACCTGTGCACAGATACCGGGGGCTGTGCACCGTCATATTCTCACCCGTCCCATTCATGTGAACTACTACAGTGACGGTCTGTGCAAAATGCTCGGGTATTCCCGTGCGGAAATTGATGATCTGATCGGCCCGGACTATCGGTATTCTGCGCTGATTACTGCAGAGGATCGAAGAAAGTTCATGGATTTTCTGGACGGATTGGCCGCAGCCGGCGGGGTGGGAAGCTGCGACTATCGCCTGCAGTGCAAAAGCGGAGCGCTCCTCGAGGTCTCGGACACAATGGATGCCAGGCGGAGCTCCTCCGGCATCATCTATGGATATTCCGTTGTAACGGATCTTCGCAGGTACCGGGAGGAGCAGCGGCTTCTCAAGCAGGAGCTGCAGCAGGTCCGGGATCAGCTGGCGCAGAGCAGAGTGAAAAATGCCGGCAGCCAGATGCAGCCTCACTTTCTCTATAACGCTCTGTCATCCATTCGTGAGGTTGTGCTGGAGGATCCGGAATACGCTTCGGATCTGATCTATGATTTTACAACGCATTTGCGGGCCTGCATCCGATCCATGTCCAGCGATGCACTGGTCCCCTTTGCGCAGGAGCTGGAGAACATCAAGGCATACCTCAACATTGAAAAGATGCG
>CAYXAN010000015.1:0-14229 GCA_964461705.1 uncultured Sarcina sp.
GCAGGATGTTTTGAGGATTGCGGGAACGCGCAGCAATCCGGGTATCATGGGGTCAAGAAGCCTTTTGACCTCAGCATCATAGCATGTCAGCTTGTGATCAGGAGGGGGACAATGACACAGTATGTAATGGCTCTGGATGCAGGAACCACCAGCAACCGATGTATCTTATTTGACAAAAAGGGGCAGATTGTCAGCATGGCGCAGCGGGAATTCCCGCAGTATTATCCGCATCCGGGCTGGGTGGAAGAGGATGCTAATGAAATCTGGTCCTCGATGCTGTCGGTGGCGGTGGAGGCCATGTATCGGGTGGGAATTACGGGACAGCAGATCGCGGCCATCGGGATTACCAATCAGAGAGAGACAACGATTGTATGGGACCGGAACACCGGAGAGCCCGTTTACCATGCCATTGTATGGCAGTGCAGACGCACCTCCGCCTACTGCGATGAGCTGAAGGCAGAGGGACTGACGGAGACCTTCCGCCAAAAGACCGGGCTTGTGATTGATGCCTATTTTTCGGCGACCAAGGTGCGCTGGATTCTGGACAACGTGGAGGGGGCAAGAGAAAAGGCAGAAAGGGGAGAGCTTGCCTTCGGAACCGTGGAGACCTGGCTGATCTGGAAGCTTACCGGCGGCAAGCATCACTCCACCGATTATTCCAATGCAAGCCGCACCATGCTGTTCAACATCAATTCTCTGGAATGGGATTCGGACATACTGACCAGATTGGACATTCCCCGCAGCATGCTGCCGAAGGTCAAGGACTCCTGCGGCTATCTGGGGCACACGGATCCTACGCTGTTTCAGTCTGAGATTCCCATCATGGGGGCAGCCGGAGATCAGCACTGCGCCCTCTTCGGTCAAACCTGCTTTGAACGCGGAGACGTGAAGAACACCTACGGCACCAGCGGCTTCATGCTGCTGAACACCGGAGAGGCGCCGGTGTTTTCGGAAAACGGTCTGGTGACCACCATTGCCTGGGGAATGGACGGAAGGATCACCTATGCGCTGGAGGGCTCCATTTTTGTCGCCGGAGCGGCCATTCAATGGCTGCGGGATGAGATGCGGCTCATTGATTCAGCGGCGGATTCGGAGTTTTTTGCCTCCAAGGTGAAGGATACCAACGGCTGCTATGTGATTCCGGCCTTTACCGGGCTGGGAGCCCCCTACTGGGACCAGTATGCCAGAGGCACCATCGTCGGAATTACGCGGGGCGTCAACAAGAACCATATCATTCGTGCAACGCTCGAATCCATTGCCTATCTTGTGAACGATGTGCTGAATGCGATGCGCCGGGATTCCGGCATCGGGATTCAGGCGCTGAAGGTGGACGGAGGAGCCAGTGTCAACAATCTCCTCATGCAGATGCAGGCGGATATCGCCAATATACCGGTGGAACGGCCGGCCTGTGTGGAGACCACGGCGCTGGGGGCGGCATACCTGGCAGGACTTGCGGCAGGATACTGGAGCAGTAAGGAGGAGCTTCGGGCCAATCATGCCATTGCCAGAAGCTTTACGCCGCAGATCACGGAGGAGGAGCTTGCCGCGAAGCGGAAGGGCTGGAAAAAGGCGGTGAAGTATTCCTTTGATTATGCAAGAGAGGATTGACCTGCTGCCATCATACGCGGCAGGGATATGTCGAAGGGAATCGATATACGGAGGAGGAACGAGAGCCATGTGGGATGTAATCATCATCGGTGCGGGGATATCCGGCTGCAGCACGGCGCGGTATCTGAGCAGATATAAGGCCAAAATACTGGTGCTGGACAAGGAGGAGGATGTGTGCTGCGGGACGACAAAGGCAAACAGCGCCATCGTTCACGCAGGGTTTGATGCAGAGCCGGGGAGCACGATGGCGAAGCTCAATGTCATGGGCAGCAGGATGATGCCGGAGCTCTCAAAGGAGCTGGATTTTGCCTACCGTCAATGCGGAAGCCTTGTGGTGTGCCTTCAGGAGGAGGATCGTCCGTCACTGCAGGCTCTTTATGAAAAGGGTGTAAGGAACGGGGTAGAGGGACTTCGGATTGTAGAGCAAGAGGAGCTCCGCAGCATGGAGCCCCATATCGCAGAGAGCGCAGTGGCGGCTCTTTATGCGCCCACCGGCGCAATTGTCTGTCCCTTCGGTCTTACCTATGCCATGGCGGAAAACGCAGCAGCCAACGGAGCCTGCTTTCAGTTTGACACAAGGGTACAGAGGGTGGAGCAAACCGACGGAGGATGGCGCCTTGTGACCGACAAGGGATCGCTGGAGACAAGGGCTGTCATCAATGCGGCAGGTGTCTATGCCGATGAATTTCACAATCAGGTCTGTGAGGACAGGATTTCCATTGTACCCCGCAGAGGCAGCTATTTCCTTCTGGACCACACGGCGGGGGAGCATGTGTCCCACACCATCTTTCAGCTGCCGGGCAAATTCGGAAAGGGCGTCCTGGTGACGCCGACGGTGCACGGCAATCTTCTGGTCGGACCCACGGCGAACGATATCGAGGACAAGGAGGATACAGGAACCACGGCGGCGGAGCTGGAGGAGGTCAGAGTCAAATCCGGACTTGCGGTTGCCGATATCCCCCTGCGGCAGACCATCACCAGCTTCTCAGGTCTGAGGGCACATGAGAAGGGACATGATTTCATTCTCCGGGAGTCTGCACCCGGCTTCATTGACTGCGCAGGCATCGAGTCCCCCGGTCTTTCTGCAGGGCCGGCCATCGGCCTTACCGTGGCCGGAATGGCGGCGGACCTTCTTGCACTGGAGGAGAAGACGGACTTCTGCGGAACCCGCAAGGGAATTCTGGACCCCAAAACCCTGTCCAAAGAGGAATATCAGGAGCTGATTCAGAGGAACCCCGCCTACGGAACCATGATCTGCCGCTGCGAGAGCATTACAGAGGGTGAAATCGTGGATGCCATTCACAGAACGCCCGGGGCAAGGAGCCTGGACGGCGTGAAGCGAAGGACAAGAGCCGGCATGGGACGGTGTCAGGCAGGCTTCTGCAGTCCGAAGGTGATGGAGATATTGTCAAGAGAGCTTGGCATTCCGCTGGAGCAGGTGACAAAATCCGGAAAGGGCTCCGAGCTCATTGTGGGGACCAACAAGGATCGGATCTGAACGGGTCAGATGGAAATGGGGAAAAGAAGATGAGAGAGATGGATTTGGTGATCATCGGAGGAGGCCCGGCCGGAATGGCGGCAGCGATCGAGGCAAGAAAAGCCGGGGTACAGGACATTCTGATCCTGGAAAGAGACAATCGCCTTGGCGGCATCCTGAATCAGTGCATTCACAACGGCTTTGGACTGCACACCTTCAAGGAGGAGCTGACCGGTCCGGAATATGCAGGACGCTTTGAAGCGCAGGTCGAGGAGCTCGGCATTCCCAGCAGGAAGAATACCATGGTGCTGGACATCAGCAGGGACCGTGTCATTACGGCCGTAAACCGGGAGGACGGCCTGCTCAGTATTCGGGCAAAGGCCATTGTACTGGCGATGGGCTGCAGGGAACGGCCAAGAGGTGCACTTAATATCCCGGGAATGCGTCCTGCCGGTGTCTATACGGCGGGAACCGCGCAGCGGTTGGTGAATATGGAGGGAGTTCTTCCCGGAAGACGGGTGGTCATCCTCGGCTCCGGAGACATCGGACTGATCATGGCAAGGCGAATGACTCTGGAGGGCGCCAAGGTTTTGTGCGTAGCCGAGCTGATGCCGTATTCCGGAGGCCTCAAGCGCAATATTGTTCAGTGTCTGGAGGATTTCGACATCCCCCTGAAGCTCAGCCATACAGTGGTGAATATTGAAGGGAAGGAGAGAGTGACCGGCATCACCATTGCAAGGGTTGAAAACGGCAGACCGGTGCCGGGAACCGAGGAGCATTACGACTGTGATACCCTCCTCCTATCCTGCGGGCTGCTGCCGGAAAATGAGCTGAGCCGGGGCGCAGGGGTTGCAATGAGTCCTGTGACCAACGGGCCCTGTGTGGACGAGACGCTGCAGACCAGCATCCCCGGAATCTTCGCAGCGGGAAATGTCCTCCATGTTCATGATCTTGTGGATTATGTGTCAGAGGAGGCCGGGCTGGCAGGAAGAGAGGCTGCTGCCTACATCCTTCGTTCCGAGGGCTCCGGGCAGTCTGAAAATGCCGGGGAAGGGGAGAACCCGGAGGAGAGCCCCAAGCAGAAGCCGGCGCTGCCGTCTGCACTCACGGTTCTTTGTGAAAACGGAATCCGCTACTGTGTTCCGGAGATCATTCATCCGAAGCAGGTGGGAGAGAGGCTCACGATGCGCATGCGGGTGGGCAATGTATATCGCAATAAGGTCCTTTCTTTGTATGTCAACGGAGAGAGAATTTACAGCAGGAAGCGTCCGGTGGTTGCGCCCGGCGAGATGGAAACCATTGTGCTTACGGCCGCTGCCGCCAAAAAGCTGCGGTCGGCACAGGAAATCCGGCTTTCGCTGGAGGATGCGTAGAGACGTCTTTGTGACAACACAACCGTGCGGCACCGGGTGAGCAGGGGCTGCACAGAATCGAGGAAAAAATGAAAACAACCAGATCCTTGACATGCATAGGATGTCCGCTTGGCTGTCAGATCACCGTGGAGCTGGAGGAGGGTGCGGTTCTCTCCGTTGCCGGCAACACCTGTCCCAGAGGAGAGGCCTATGCCAGAAAGGAAGTGACGGCACCGGCGAGAATTGTCACCTCCACCGTTCGGGTTCGCGGCGGTGAGCTGGCCGCGGTCAGTGTGAAGACGGAAAAGGAAATTCCGAAGGAGAAGATCTTTGACTGTGTCCGGGCGCTTAGAAACGTGGAGGTGGATGCACCGGTGAAGATGGGACAGGTGCTTCTTACGGACGCGGCAGGAACCGGTGTAAATATCGTTGCGACGAAGGATGTGAACCGCGTGGCATAAAAGAAGCCTGCGGGGTGCATGGCCGGGCTTCCTGTCCAAAGTGCATGACTGGACTGCAGGGCATATAAAAGGAGGGGCTGCCGCTTATGCGGTCAGCTCCTTTAATGCGTCGATATGGCTCTGCAGCCGGCTGTTGTACATGGAGACCGGTGTGGTCCTGTCATACAGAAGCTCCCGCATCAGCCCGATCTTCACATAGTGAAGAAGGCTCTGCAGCCGGACAGGATCCTTGATCCTGGGATAAGCGGACAGATCTGCCTGAGCAAGGAGCGTATCGTACAGATCCGGCACGGTGGTGTCCAGCTCCTCCAGAGCCGTCAGCCCCTCCATGTCATCCTCCATCTTGATGGATTCCAGAAAAAGGAAGACAGCAGGATACTGCTCCATAAGACTTCCCTCCGTTTCCGTCAGCTGCTGCTGCAGCTCCCAGAAATCGATATGAAAATCCGGATTCTGCAGACGGAGAGCACCCCGCAGCTCCAGAATGACATAACGCGAAATATAGCTGTACAGAAAGCCGTAATAACCGGCCTTACTGCCGAAGTAATGAAAGAGCAGCCCCTTACTGATCTTCGCCTCCCTTACAATATCGTCGGTGCTGGCATGATGATACCCGTTGAGGGCGAAAATCCGAAGCCCTGCGTTGATCATGCGGTCCTGTTTTTCCTTTTTCAAATCAAAAAATTTCTCATTCATGGCACAGCCCGGTTCTTCTTGTCAGGAGAGTGTTTCGGCAGGGGAGCGGAGAAAAGAATCCGTTCGATGCCCGAAATTGACTCATTCAGTCTATCTGCGATTTAAAATACCACAAAACGCATTTCGGCACAATCACGACTTCCTTTTTGGGAAGGCGTGGTATAAACTTGTGAAGGCGTATGCGGTAAGGAAGTACAGAGGGATATTTCCCGTGCCAAAGTCCTGCCGGAAAGTGATGATTCGGGCGGCATTCCGGGGACAGCGAAGATAAGAGCAGGAGGTTTGTTGAATCATGAAGAAGCTTGGTAAGCTGATTGCTGCGTCGGCACTGTTGGGTGCGGCCGCATATGGAATCCATACCTATCTGAATCGTATGGAGCAGGAGGAGGATATTTTTGAGTCGGATGCTTCGGACGACGAGCAGGCATCCGCTTCCTACACCGAGCTGGGGGAGGCGGCCAACCGCGCCTATACCACCATCCAGCACGGATCCCGGCAGGCCATGGACAAGGTAAGAGAGGCCGTGGGACCCAAGGGCGGCGAGGTGATGGATGAGATCGGCACCGCAGCGCGGGAAATGGGCAGGACCGTCATGGATTCTGCCGATAAGATCAAGGACATCCTGCAGAGCCGGGAGGAAGAGGAGCCTGCGGCACAGGAAGAGCCTGCGGCACAGGAAGAGCCTGCGGCACAGGAAGAGATTGCAGCACAAGAGGAAGAGAAGACTGCGGAGACAGTGCAGGCGGATGCTGCAGCCGCGGTACAGGAAGAGGAAGCCGCGGTACAGAAGACGGCAGAACAGATGACCGGGCAGGCAGCAGCGGCTGCGGCCCAGGCCAGGGCGCTGGGGGAGGCGGCCGATGCGGAAGCGGTTGAGAAATTTTTCGATGATGAGGACAGTGCGGAATAAAGCACTGTTGTTGTCAGGTCATAAAGAGGTGCATTGCAGAGGCCTGGGCGAAATGGTTTCGTCCCGGCCCTTGTTATGAAATCCTGTTGCCGGTACATCCGAACAGACAAGGCCATGCGGGGAAGGAACGGCATGACATCAGGAAGGACCGGTGTATTCAAGGTGCGGCAATGGGTAGAGGGAGAATCATGAGTGATAAGAAACTAGTTGTTGGCGATCAGCCGATCTATGATGCATCCGAGCTGGGAGCGGTCAGGATTGGAATCCTGGGTTTTCAGCACGTGTTTGCGATGTTCGGTGCAACCGTTCTGGTACCGCTTCTGACGGGACTGGATGTATCCACAACCCTGCTCTTTGCAGGACTCGGAACCTTGTTGTTCCATTTCCTGACGAAGCGGAAGGTTCCGGCTTTTTTGGGATCTTCCTTTGCATTCCTCGGCGGCTATGCGGCCATCGCGCCTATGAATGCGGACGGAACCCCCAGTGAGCTTTTGCCCTATGCCTGAGTCGGTGTAGCCTTTGCCGGTCTGGTATATCTGGTGTTGGCCGGACTGTTCCGCGTTTTCGGTGCCAATAAGGTAATGAAGTATTTCCCTCCCGTTGTGACGGGTCCCATCATCATTGCCATCGGTCTGAACCTTTCCCAGTCAGCCATTACGAACTGCGAGACGAACTGGTTCATCGCGCTGGTGGCCATTGTTGTCGTCATCATCTGCAACATCTGGGGCAAGGGAATGGTAAAGATCGTTCCCATCCTGCTGGGTGTCATTGCCTCCTATCTGGTGGCTGCCGTGACAGGCAACATTGATTTCACAGCGGTTCGGGAGGCGGCCTGGATTGGCTTCCCGATTCACTACGAGAATACGGTGTTCTCCATTTTTACCGGCGGAAATGCGGACGGAGGGCTGCTTTTTGCCTCGATCGTAACCATCGTTCCCATTGCCTTCGCTACCATGATGGAGCATATCGGCGACATCTCCGCCATTTCCTCCACCGTCGGAATCAACTACATCAAGGACCCGGGACTTCACAGAACTCTGACGGGAGACGGCCTTGCGACCACCTTGGCCTCCCTGTTCGGAGCCCCTGCCAACACTACGTACGGCGAGAACACGGGTGTTCTTACACTGACCAAGGTGTATGACCCTGCAATCATCCGTCTGGCTGCAGTCATTGCAGCAGTGCTGTCCTTCTGCCCGAAGTTTGCGGCCATCATCGAGGTGATGCCCTCTGCCACCATCGGCGGCATCTCTTTGGTGCTGTACGGCATGATTTCCGCTGTCGGTGTCCGTAATCTGGTGGAGACGCATGTTGATTTCTCGAAGAGCCGCAATGTCCTGATTGCCGCCCTGATTCTGGTGCTGTCCATCGGAATCAATTATTCCGCGGCAGGGGCCATTACCTTCGGCTCCATCAGCTTTTCCGGTCTTGCCACAGGCTCTTTGGTGGGCATCCTGCTGAATGCGGTTCTTCCCGGCAAGGATTACAATTTCGAGGAGGAAAGCCCCAACGCCACCGGAGTGGATCTTCAGATTCATCAGGGTGAAAATTTCGCCGATGAAGCAGTCAGAAAGAACAAGTAAGGCAGGCTGAAAAACAAAGAAGTGCTTCGAAGCCACGGCCGCCGCTTCCTTCGGCGGCCGGGCGAGCGGAAACCGTTCTGCAAATCTGCAGGGCGGTTTTTTGATGTGTAGTATAATGATGATACCAGGGCTCAAAGGTCCAAAACTCCGATGAGAGCAAGCAACGAAAACCATTGTGTAGGAGAGCGGCAAGCATATGGGATACCGATTCTGTCTGGGAGCCTCCGGCGCCGGAAAGAGCAAACAGCTGTATACATGGGCTTCCGAAAGGGCCAGGGAGGCGTGTGACCGACTGGATTTTTCGGACAGCTATATGATCGTGGTGCCGGATCAGTATACCATGCAGACCCAGAAGGATCTGGTCATGGAGGCGGGAAAAAGGGGAGGCATCCTGAACGTGGATGTGCTGTCCTTTGGCCGTCTGTCACATCGGATCTTCGAGGAGCTGGGAGCCGATCCGAGGGGAGTGCTGGATGATATGGGCAAAACACTCCTTCTTCGCCGGATTGCCACAAAATGCGGCAAACAGCTGTCGGTGCTGCAGTCGGGTCTGGAGCGGCCGGGGATGATTGCGGAGGTCAAATCCGTTCTTTCCGAGTTTATGCAGTATGGCCTGCATCCTTCCGATGTCGGGGAGCTTGCAGTCTGCGCGGGAAAGGGAGGACAAGGAAGCCTTTGTGCAAGACTCCGGGATCTTCGGGTGCTGTATGAGGCGTTTCTGGAGGAGCGGAAGGAACGCTATATTACAGGAGAGGAGACACTGGACCTTTTGGCACAGGCCATTCCCAGGTCACGACTTGCGGCAGAGAGCACCGTCATCTTTGACGGCTTTACGGGCTTTACACCGGTGCAGAACCGGGTGCTGCTGGCATTGATGCAGACGGCAAGAGAGGTGATCATCGCGCTGGATTATGACAGCGACGGAGGGACTCCCATCGAGCAGGTGATGGACGGAGCGCCCTTTGAGGAGCAGGATCTGTTCTACCTTTCCAGAAAGACCGTTGCCTCGCTGACGCGAATGGCGGATAAGGCAGGCGTCCCAAGAGAGGAAACCTGGTACATCGGGGGACAGCCGGAATCCCTCCCTTCAAAGCCCCCGCGGCAGGAGGGCGCCGCATCCGGCAGGTCAGACTCCTTGCAGGAGGGCGAGACTGCATCCGGCAGGTCAGACTCCTTGCAGGAGGACGAGGCTGCGTCCGGCAGAATCAGCTCCTCGCACAAGGTGTCCCAGGGCCGCTTTGCCTGTAATCCGGCCCTGGCTCATCTGGAAAAGAGCCTGTTTCGCTATCCGGTAAAGCCGTATCGGCAGGGCCTCGGGGCGGAGGAGAAAAAGCTTCAGCTGCACATCCTTCTTTCCAGCAATCCGGAGGAGGAGGTGCGGCAGGTGTTCCTCACCATCCGGGAGCTGATGGAGCGGGAGGGATATCATTATCGGGATTTTGCCATTGTGACAGGGGACCTTTCCTCCTACGCCGAGGAGATTTCCATCGCAGCGAAGAGGTATGGCATCCCGGTATATCTGGATGCCAACCGCGCCGTCCTGCAAAATCCGCTGACCGAGAGCATTCGGAGCGCCTTGGAGATCGGAGGCGGCGATTACTCCTACGAGACCGTGTTCCGTTTCCTGCGAAGCGGCCTGTCCGGCCTGCAGACAGAGGACATCGACCGGCTGGAAAACTATTGCCTGAAACGGGGGATTGCGTCGAGAAGGCGCTGGGAGACCTGCTTTGATGAGGAATTTGAAGACATGCGGCAGGTCTTTCTGCAGGATATCAGACCGCTGCAGGAGCTGGGACATGCCACAGCCAGAGAGAGATCCGCGTCTCTCTACCGCTTCCTGACAGGACTTCGGGCAGGAGAGCAGCTCGAGGAAGCGGCCGATCGCCTTGAGGCGGCAGGAGACACCGCTGCTGCCATGGAATACCGTCAGATCTATGCTGCCGTGATCCGGCTTCTGGACGAGATCTATGAGCTTTTGGGCGATGAAGCGGTTTCTGCGGGAGATTTTCTGGAGCTGGTGGAGGCGGGCTTTGCAGAGATTCGTTTGGGGACCCTGCCGCAGCAGGTGGACAGAATCCTGGCGGGAGATATGGAGCGAACAAGGCTGTCGCAGATCCGTGTCCTGTTTTTCCTTGGCGTCAACGACGGAATCATTCCGGGAAACTCCTCCAAGGGAGGTCTTTTGTCCGATTTTGACAGGGAATTTCTGCAGGAATCGGAGGCCTTCAAAGAAAGCGGCGGGGAGCTGGCACCGACACCCAGACAGGAGATGTACATGCAAAGGCTGTACCTTTACATGAATCTGACCAAGCCCACCGACCTTCTGTACGTGTCCTATGCAAAGATGAGCGCCGACGGCAGCAGCCTTCGCCCTTCCTATCTGATCGCTCTTTTGCAGCAGCTGTTTCCAAAGCTCCGACAGGAAATTCCGGAGGAGAGACCGCTGTCGGATCAATTGCTCTCACCCGGAGATGCCGCAGGCTTCCTGTCCGGTGCGCTGCGTCAATATGCGGACGGAAGATTTCTGCAGGATGCTTCGGGGGAGGAAAATTTCCTGACGCTGTACGGCATTTGCCTGCAGTCGGAGAAGGGAGAGGAAAGAGCGGCGCTCCTGCGGCTGCGGGAGGCGGCCTTTGCCGGATATACGCCCAAGCCTTTGTCGCAAAAGACGGCAAGACTCCTTTATCAGGGCCTGATCAAGGGGTCCGTTACGCGTCTTGAGACGGCGGCCGGCTGTTATCTTCGGCACTTTCTAAGATATGGCCTGCAGCTTCGGGAACGGGAAATGTATACCTTCGAGGCCAATGACTCCGGCACAATCCTGCATGAAAGCGTGCAGCGCTTCGGACAGCTTCTAAGGGAGAGGGGCATATCGTGGACAGAGTATACGAGGGAGCAGGGGAGCCGGCTGGTACAGGAGGCTCTGCAGGAAAAGGCAGGCTCCTATCGGGAACAGGTGCTGTATGCCACAGAGCGGGGCGCCTGCCAGCTGCAGCGTATGCAGCGGGCTCTGGAGCAGACGGTGGACGCTCTGCAGTATCAGCTGCAGTCGGGAGACTTCCGGCCGGCAGCCCTGGAGCAGAGCTTCGGCAGAAACGGTGAGCTGCAATATCCGCTGCCGGAGGGAAAGCTTGTACTGGAGGGACGCATCGACCGGGTGGATCTTGCCAGAGAGGACGAGCGGATTTACATCAAGATTCTGGATTACAAGTCCGGTCACAAGGAACTGGAAACGCGCAAAATCGCCGCAGGTCTTCAGCTGCAGCTTCCCCTTTACATGGAGGCGGAGCGAAGACTGCTGGAGCGGAAAAATCCGGCCAAAAAGATCATTCCGGCCGCAATGCTGTACCACCGCTTTGATGATCCTATGCTGCAGGGAAAGGAATCGGAAAAGGTTCTGGAGGAGGCAAGGACTGCCGGAGAGGAGAAGGCCGAGGAGAAAAAGCGTGACCTTCTGCGGGAAAAGCTTCGCCCGACCGGCTATGTGGGAGCCGAAAGGGATATTCTGGAGCATCTGGATCACAGCCTCGGAGCCGGTGCCGGCTCACAGGTCATTCCCGTAAGGCTCAACAAGGACGGAAGCCCCAGAGCCGGCAGCAGGACCCTGACCGCAGAGGAATGGAAGGAACTGACAGACAGAGTGCAGGAAGCCATCTGTACCCTGTCGAGTGATATCCTGAAGGGCCGGGTGGATGCCAATCCGGTGGAGCTCGACAGCCGATCCACCTTCTGCACCTACTGCCCCTATCAGGATTCCTGCGGCTTTGATAAGCGGCTTCCGGGATACGAATACCGCACGCTGCAGAACGCGGATATCGCGGAACGATCCGAGGGAAGCCAAAAAGAAAGCCGAAAAGAAAACGACAAAGAAAACCGAAAAGAAAACCGCAAAGAAGGCTGTAAAGAAGACCACACAGAAGACCACAGAGGAAACGACCTTGGCGATTGAATTTACGCAGCAGCAGAAAAAGGTCCTGCAGGCAAGAGGACACAACATTCTGGTATCCGCCGCAGCAGGCAGCGGCAAGACAGCGGTTCTGGTGGAGCGCATCGTCCGCATGATCAGTGAGGGAGAGCACCCCATGGACATCGATCGTCTGCTGGTGGTGACCTTTACCCGGGCGGCGGCGGCCCAGATGCGGGAGCGGATTGCCAGGGCCATTTCCGGGCGGCTGCAGGAGCATCCGGAGGATCGTCATCTGCAGCGGCAGGAAACCCTGCTGCATCACGCTCAGATCACGACCATCGACAGCTTCTGCAGCTTCCTTTTGCGAAATCATTTCAGCGAGATCGGTCTGGATCCCGGCTTTCGGCTGATGGATGAAACCCAGAATGAGCTGCTGAAGGGGGACACCATGGGGGAGTTCCTGGAGGACTGCTACAGGGACAGGACGGCCGAATTCCTGCAGTGCGCGGATTATTTCTGTCCGGAAAGAGACGACAGGGAGCTGGAGAAACTGATCCGCAGCCTCTCGGATCAGGCCGACGCCCAGGCCTTTCCGGAGGTGTGGCTTGCGCAGAGGAAAAGGGATTATGACGTGCAGAGCGTGGAGGAGCTGGAGGCCTGCGGCTGGTACAGGGACTTTCTTCTGGAGCAGGTCAGGACCCTGCCGGAGCTTGCCGGAATTCACCGTGCCATGAAGCGCATTGCGGCTTCGCCGGACGGACCGTTTCCGTATCTGGAGCTGTTTGAACGCGAGGAGGCGGCTCTTTTCGGCAGGCTGGAGGAGCTGGGAAGGCAGCTGACCTGCCGGCTTGTGACACAGCAAACGGCAAAGGGTGTTCGAAGCGAGCTGATGCAGGCGGCGGAATTTTCGTTCGAACGGCTGCCGGCCGTTCGGAAAATGGAGGAAAACGGCATCAGCCCGCTGCAAAAGGAGGCGGCCGGCGAGCTGCGGAAAAGGCTTAAGCAGCGGCTGGATGAGCTGAAGGAGAAGCTAAACGAAGATCCGGAGCTGACGGTGGAGAGAATGCAGAGGGTGCAGCAGCCTCTGTCCACGCTCATTGATCTCACGCTGGGCTATCGTCAGCTGCTTGCCCGCAAAAAGCGGGAAAAGAATCATATCGATTTCACGGATCTGGAGCATCTTGCGCTGGAGCTTCTGGTGAGCCGCGGAGAGGACGGATCCCTGACCCTGACAAAAACAGCGGAGGGGCTGCGTGACTACTATGATGAAATCCTCATCGACGAGTATCAGGACAGCAACGACGTGCAGGAGCTGCTGCTGTCAGCTCTTGCAGGCGAAAAGGGACTTGGGTATGTCTCGGAAAGGGAGGGACGGTTTGCCCGCTTTATGGTGGGCGATGTCAAGCAAAGCATTTACCGCTTCCGCAATGCGCGGCCGGAGATTTTTCAGCACAAATTCGACACCTATCGTGCGGATGACACAGAGAGGGAGCGCATCGATCTGGATCAGAATTTCCGCTCCCGCAGGGAGGTGCTGGATGCTGCTAATGCCGTCTGCGGCAAGGTGATGCGGCCGGAGATCGGTGGGGTGAACTACGGGAAGAAGGTTTCCTTAAAGCCCGGGGCACGATATCCGGATCCGGAGCCGCCTAAGGGGGCATGTGCTGGAGAGGACCGGAGCGATCCCTATCAGACGGAGCTGCTTCTTGTCGATGGGAAGACCCCGGAATCGGAGAGCGGGAATGCACAGGAAGAGGAGAGTGAGGACGATGCTATTGCCTCCCTGTCCTCTGCAAGAAAGGAGGCTCTGGCGGTTGCTCAGAGGATTCATGTACTGATGACCGGGATGCGGGTGACAGATGAGGAAACCGGAAGCCTTCGGCCGCTGCGATACGGTGACATCGTGATCCTGCTGCGCTCCACCTCCGGCAGACAGGATGCCTTCCGGGAAATCTTCGAGAAGGAAGGAATTCCGCTGTATCTTGAATACAAGGGGGGATATTTTGCGGCGGAGGAGGTTCGAGGTGTCCTTCAGATGCTGCGGATCATCGACAACCCGAGACAGGACATTCCGCTTTACGGAGCGCTGCGAGGATATTACGGAGGCTTTTCGGAGGACGAAATCGGCCGGCTGCGGGGGATCTTCTGCGGCAATAAGGAGATGCTTCTTTATGACTGCCTGCTGGCTGCCGCAGAAGGGACCGGTGAGGCGGAACCGGCGCTGCGGGAGCGCTG
>CAYXAN010000016.1:0-14211 GCA_964461705.1 uncultured Sarcina sp.
TACGCCCGCCGATGTCACGGACCCACGGCCTCTTCGGACGAAGCTGTCTCGCCTGCCGCAGCTTCCTCTGCCTCCTGTGTCACACCGACCGATCCGTCCGCAGACGAATCCTCCGCTGCCGTTGTCTGGCCGCCCACTCCCGATTCGTCTGCATCCGCCGCGGTGCCGTCAGCTGCTGCGCTGTCAGCCGTCGTATCGGATGCTGTCGTATCCTGTGAGGGTTCGGATGCCGCTGCCGTCTCAGATGTCGTATCCGGCGTTGTGTCCGATGCCGCATCTGATGTCGATCCTGCTGTTGACCCTGCCGCCGTATCTGAGGAGCTCTCTCCGGTGTTGTGGAAGACAATCTCGCCCTTCTTCACAAGCCCCAGCTTATCCCGTGCCACCTTTTCTACATACTCATCCGTCTGTGTATATTTGGAATACTCCTCCAGCTCCTGCGTGCGGAGCTCCTCTGCGTCAATCTGCTCCTGCAGCTGTGCCTTGGTTTCTTCATATTCCTTCAGCTGCGTCCGCAGCTGCAGACCCTTTACCAGAACACCCCCCACAATGGCCACCATAACCGCCGTCGCCAAAGCCATGCTGAATCGGTTCTGTGCCCTCTTCTGATATTTGATTTTGCGCTTGGTCTTCACCATGTGGGTACATCACTCCTCAATTCTTCGGAACACAGATTTCCTCTGTGTTTCCGACCGTCTCCGCCGGAGGAAGGGCCGGGTCGTTTACAGATACCGGAACAGATCTCCTGCCGCATCCTTGCGCACAGTTTCCTGTACTGCAAGGACCTCTGCGCGAACCTCCTTGTCGCCGAAGGAAATGCCGATGACATCCCCCGGCTTCACCTCCGCGCTGGCTCTGGCAGCCTTTCCGTTCAGCGTCACCCGTCCGTTGTCACAGGCTTCGTTGGCGATGGTTCGCCGTTTGATTAACCTTGAAACCTTCAGGTATTTGTCTAACCGCAAGCGGTTCCTCCCCTCTTTCGATGCTGCCATGCTCGCGCAGGCGCCACAACAAATAAAAATCACATAATAACGAATGCCCGGAGAATCGCTTCCCCGGACATTTTATTGTCTCCCGTCAGATTTCCTGTTCACCGAAATTCGCCGAAACTATGCGTTGATCTCGTCCTTCAGAGCCTTGCCTGCCTTGAACTTCGGAGCCTTCGATGCCTTGATCTCCATGGTCTCACCGGTCTGGGGATTGCGTCCCTCTCTTGCTGCCCTCTCGGAAACCTCAAAGGTACCGAAGCCAACAATCTGAACCTTTCCGCCTTTCTTCAGTTCCTCTGTAACCGCGCCTGTAAAAGCCTTCAAAGCTGCCTCTGCTTCCTTTTTGGAAAGGCCTGTCTCCTCAGCCATAGCAGCGATAAGTTCGGTCTTGTTCATTTCGTATATCCTCCTAAGATACATTGTCGGGTCTTCGCCCTCGTTCTGTGTACACGTCTATATATACGTGCTTTGTCCTGTTTTGTCAAGAAATCAGCCGTTTTTCGGGTTTTCGCCGCCATTCATGACACCGGCGTTTCTGTCGCGTTTCTGCAGGCAGAAAGACACCCGCAGTGCTCCAGCAGATATCCTCTGGTGTTGTGCTCCGGATGCTCCAGCACATCCTCCAGCATGGCATGAAGTGTCTCTCCAAGCTCGACTCCCGGACGGACTCCCTGTGCAATCAGGTCCTTTCCGTTCACGGCCAGCTCGGAAACGGTCAGTGCGTCTTTTTCCCGGATGATCTGCTCGAAATGCTGCATCCATTGCTCTGTCTGCGCCAGCTTCTCCTTTTTCAGGTAATCGGACTGTGCCGCAAGGTCAGCCCGCTTTACCTCCATTAAGAGAGGAAAATATCCGGCCCCCAGCTCAGACAGATTCCGCCGAAGCTTTGCAGGACTTTCTCCCAGATCCCGATCATGCCAGGCAACCAGCTTCACCACAGCCTTCCGCGTGTCGTTGTCATACTTGAGTCTTCGAAGGATTCCGTCTGCCATGTCGGCGCTCTTACGGACATGACCGTGAAAATGATCTGTCCCCCCCGCATCCGTTGAGCGCACGGCCGGCTTGGCAATGTCGTGAAGCAGCATGGTCAGGCGAAGAACCCTGTCGTTCCTTACAGCCTCCACCGAGCGAATGATATGCTCTCCCACGGTCCGGCAGTGGTGCGGATTGTTCTGCTCACAGTCCATACATGCAGACAGCTCCGGCAGGACATAATCCAGAATTCCCAGCCGGTACATTTCCCTCAGTCTGCCGGGATGAGGCGAGCACAAGAGCTTTTCCAGCTCCACCCGAACCCGCTCCGCACTGACCAGACGAAGATTGGCGCAAAGCCCTCGGATTCCCTCCTGTGTCTCCGTCTCTATTTCATATCCCAGCTGAGCCGAAAAGCGAACGGCCCGCAGCATGCGAAGAGCGTCCTCGGTAAAGCGCTGCACGGGGTCACCCACGGCACGGATGATTCCGTTCTGCAGATCCTCCATCCCGCCGAATCGGTCCACCAGTCCTTCCCCCGGATTGTATGCCATCGCATTGATGGTAAAATCCCTGCGCTTCAAATCCTCCTGAAGGCTTGGAGTGAAGGTTACCGCCACGGGATGCCGGCCGTCCGCGTATTCTCCGTCCACCCGGTAGGTGGTGACCTCATAGCCTTCCCGTCCCATCAGTACCGTGACCGTTCCGTGCTGAATCCCGGTATCCACGGTGCGCCGAAAAAGGGACTTTACCTCTTCCGGCCTTGCGGAAGTGGTAATGTCCCAGTCATCCGGCACACGGTGCAGGAGACTGTCCCGAACACAGCCTCCTACCACATAAGCCTCAAATCCGGCCCGGTGAAGTGTCTGCAGTATGTTCTCCGCGCCGGCCGGAATATGTATGAAACCCGCCTGTGTACAATGCATCAATATGCCTTGCCCCAATAAACCATTTTGGCCGCCGGTCTGCCGCAGCAGACGCAGGTGCCTGCAATCTGCTCCTGTTCGAACGGAATGCAGCGGCTGGTGACGCCGTATTGTTCCTTGATGGCATCCTCGCAGGCCTGATCGCCGCACCACATTGCCTTTACAAAGCCGGTCTTCTCCTCAAAGATCGACCGGAACTCCTCTGCGTCATGCGCCGTGTAGGTCTTGTTTTCCAGCAGTGCCTTCGCGCGGTCGTACATCTCCTGCTGCATTTTGGGAAGAAGCCCGGCAATGGTATTCTCCAGCTCATCCATGCGGACCTCCAGCTTCTCGGAGGTATCGCGGCGAACCACCACGCAGACGCCGTTCTCGATATCCCGGGGGCCCACCTCGATGCGGAGCGGAATTCCACGCATTTCCTGTTCGGAAAATTTATACCCGGGGCTCTTGTCCGAATCATCCACCTTCACGCGGAAGTGAGACAGCATGTCCTTAATCTCATAGGCCTTGTCCAGCACGCCTGCCTTCCGCTGCTGGATAGGAATAATGCAAACCTGCGTGGGCGCGATCTTGGGCGGGATGACCAGTCCCCGATTGTCGCCGTGAACCATGATCAGGGCTCCGATGATGCGGGTTGTCATTCCCCATGAGGTCTGCCACACATACTTGAGCTTGTTGTCCTTGTCCGTAAAGGTGATGTCGTAGGCCTTTGCGAACTTCTGCCCGAAGAAATGGCTGGTTCCGGACTGAAGGGCTCTCCCGTCATGCATCAGCGCCTCGATGGTATAGGTTTCCTCCGCGCCGGCAAACTTCTCCTTGTCGGTCTTGCGGCCCTTGATCGTGGGGATCGCGACATCCTCTGCCAGAAAGTCTGCGTAGACATTCAGCATCTGCTGTGTTCTTTCCTCTGCCTCCTCCTTGGTGGCGTGGATGGTATGTCCCTCCTGCCACAGAAATTCGCGGGAGCGGAGGAAGGGTCTTGTTTCCTTTTCCCAGCGAACCACGGAGCACCACTGATTGTAGAGCCTCGGCAGATCACGGTAGGAATGCACGTCATCCTTGTAGAAATCCGAGAATACGGTTTCCGAGGTGGGGCGCACACACAGGCGCTCCGTCAAGGGCTCGGTTCCGCCCGCAGTGACCCACGCCACCTCGGGTGCAAAGCCGTTCACCAGTTCGCCCTCCTTTGCAAGAAGGCTTTCCGGAATCAGCATCGGCATGTAAACGTTCTGAACGCCGGTTTCCTTGAACCGTTGATCCAGACGGTCGCGAAGGGCCTCCCACAGCGCATAGCCCGCCGGCTTGAAGATGGTGAAGCCCTTGATGTGGGAATATCCGATCAGCTCCGCCTTCGTGCATACATCGGTGTACCACTGGGTGAAGTCCTCGTCCATTGAGGTGATTTCAGCTACCAGCTTTTTTTGATCTGCCATACCATTTCTCCTTTATCCCGTGATCCCTCTGTGTCGCCGCACACCATGTGCGGTTCATGACAAAGGCTCAGTTCAGGCAAAACATCGTGACCGTCCCCGTGCACAGAAGCCGATCCTCCTCGTCCCGCACCGTGACGTCTACAACCGTGGTGGTTCTGCCCCTGTGAACCACCTTTCCGCGGGATGTAATCCTTCCGGTTCCCTTTCCGCTGTGCAGATAATTGATGCTGGCATTCAGCGTCACGTATTTGCGGCCATCCGCCCGGGCGGTCGTACCCGCCGTCGAATCGACCAGCGTAAACAGCAATCCGCCGTGTGTCATGCCGTAGGGGTTTTCAAATTCGTGACGCATATCCACATGCATCACCGTTTCCTCCAAAACAACCTTGTCGATAACAATTCCGTTGTATTGGATATAAGGGGTCTGCTGCAGGGTGTTTTTCAGCTCCTGCAGGCGTTCGGTACTGATTTCTGTCATTCCTGTTCCTCCGTTTTAAAAATTAGCAAAGCTTTCCTTGACGCCAAGTCCCAGACGGTTCATCGCCGAAAAGACAGCTCGCACGGAGGCTCTTGTGATATTGGAGCTGACGCCCACGCCGTAGGTTGTCTTGCCGCTGTGGGAATCCAGCAGATGAATGTATGCCGCGGCCTGAGAATCCGACCCCGCCTTCAGCGCATGCTCCTCATAGTCCAGAATCCGGATGTCATAATCGAAACGCTCATGCAGCCCGCGGCGGACGGCATCCAACGGTCCGTTCCCGACGGCCGTAAAGCTGCGCGGAATACCGCAGTCCGTAAATTCAACGGTAACCTGCGTGTCGAAGGCCGTTTTCCTGTCTCCTCCTATCTCTACCACCTGGAGCTTTCGGAAGTGAAGGGGCTCCTTGCGGTCCAGATATTCCTCTCGGAACATCTGCATGATTTCCTCCGGCGGAACCTCACCCTCCTTTTCGCTGACGGACTGCACCACATCGGCAAATTCGCGCTGCATGGTCTTGGGCAGCTTGAAGCCGTAGTACGTGTCCATAACGAAGGCAACGCCGCCCTTTCCGGACTGCGAATTGATCCGTACAATCGGCTCGTATCTGCGGCCGATATCTGCCGGATCGATGGTGAGGTACGGAACCTGCCATGTTGCGGATTTGCGTTCCCGCATTGCGGCCACGCCCTTGTTGATGGCATCCTGATGGGATCCGGAAAAGGCGGTAAATACCAGCTTTCCGGCATAAGGATGGCGGGCGTCCACCTTCATCTTTGTGACGCGCTCACACACGTCAATGATCTCATTGATATTCTCCAGATTCAGCTCCGGCTCAATTCCCTGGGAGAACATGTTGTAGGCGACGTTCAGAATGTCTACATTTCCCGTACGCTCCCCGTTGCCCAGAAGGGTTCCCTCCACACGCTGCGCCCCGGCAAGAAGCGCCAGCTCTGTCGCAGCCACGCCCTCGCCCCGGTCGTTGTGCGGATGCACACTGAGGATGATGGTCTCCCGATCCTTAAAATGCTTATTGCAGTACTCGATCTGGTCAGCATACACATTCGGCGTGGTCATCTCCACCGTGGACGGCAGATTGAAGATGATGGGATCCTCCTTGGTCGGCTTCCACACCTCCTGAACGGCGGTGCATACCTCCACCGCATAATCCATCTCCGTTCCCGTAAAGCTTTCCGGAGAATACTCCAGTGTAATCTTTCCCGGAAAATCCGCTGCCTTCTCCTTTACCCACTTCGTTCCCTGTATGGCGATGTCCTTGATCTCCTCCCTGCTCTTCCCGAACACGACATCCCGCTGCAGCGTGGAGGTGGAATTGTAAATATGCACGATCGCCTGCCCGCAGCCGGCGATGCACTCAAAGGTACGGTCAATCTGCTCCTTCCGGCACTGCGACAGCACCTGAATCCGCACATCCTCCGGAATCCGCTTCTCCTCAATCAGCTTGCGGATGAAATCAAACTCGATCTGGCTGGCGGCCGGAAAGCCGACCTCCACCTCCTTGAAGCCCAGCTTCATCAAAAGCTCCCACAGCTCCAGCTTCTCCGCAACATTCATGGGGTCCACCAGTGCCTGATTTCCGTCGCGAAGATCCACGCTGGTCCAGATGGGTGCCTTCTGAATTTCCTTGTTCGGCCATTCTCTCTCCGGATAGTGCATGACCGGAACCCTTTGATAACGTCCTACGTTTTTCATAAACCTCCTCCTTCGACGAAAAAACCTGCCCGGATACAAGCCGGGCAGGTTCTCGCATTGTCTTTCGATCTATTCTCCAAGTCCGCCTTCAATTAAGGTGATCAGAGAGGCCAATGCCTCCTTCTCATCCGGACCGTCGCAGAAAAGCTCGATTTCATCCCCTGATTTGACGCACGCTCCGAGGACTGACAGCACACTCTTTGCGTTCGCGGTTGTATCTTTGAACTGAAATGTGATCAGTGATTTGAACTCCATTGCCTCCTTACATAGGATGCCGGCCGGACGTAGGTGAAGACCTGTTGGATTTTTGATATAAACCTTCTGACTAACCATTTCGATTACCTTGCCTTCAATGTCCCGCTTCCGCAACAATACCGTGTCGAAGCGTATTAAGTATGATAGCAGATTCCCTGCGGCGTGACAAGACGGCCGCCCTGTCGCGGGTTGGTATCCGTCCTGCGTCACTTTTTACGCCATCACCTTTTCAATGAGATCCGCCAGTGCCTGCGCTTTTTCCTGCAGGACCTCCTGATCCTCACCCTCCAGCATGACGCGGACCAATGGCTCCGTTCCGGAGGGGCGGATCAGGACACGGCCTTTTCCGTCAAATTCCCGTTCCAGTGCATCGATGTCCGCGACGATCTCCGGATAGTCCAGATAGTGTTCCTTTTTCGCGTTGTCCACATGTGCATTGATGAGCACCTGCGGATAGGTCTTCATGATCCCTGCAAGCTCCGACAACGGCTTACCCGTCTCCTGCATGACCTGCAGCAGGTGAAGGCAGGACAAAAGTCCGTCTCCGGTTGTATTTTCACCCAGGAAGATAATGTGTCCCGACTGCTCGCCTCCGAGATTGGCATCCAGCTCCTTCATCCTTTCCAGAACATACCGGTCTCCCACCTTTGTCCGCTCAATCTGAATTCCGTTCTCCCGACCCATGATGAAGAAGCCCAGATTGCTCATGACGGTGGCCACGATCCGGTCTCCCTTCAGGAGTCCCTTCTCCTTGAGGTGCCGGCCGATGATTGCCATGATCCTGTCGCCGTCCACCAGCTCTCCCTTTTCGTCCACGGCAAGGAACCGGTCTGCATCACCGTCAAAGGCAATGCCGATGGCTGCGCCCTCCTGCAGCACCCTGCTCTGCAGCTCCTCCATGTGGGTGGAGCCGCACTGACGGTTGATGTTGACGCCGTTCGGATCATTATGAATCGGGATCACGGAGGCCCCCAGTCTGCGCAGCGCTTCCACATTGGAGAGATAGGAGGCTCCCTCTGCCGTGTCTGTCACCACCTTCATCCCCGTCAGATCCATCGGGACGGTCTCCACGGAGTGATCCACGTACTCGTGCCAGGCATCCATGCGGTATTCAATATGTCCTACGCCTTCTCCGGTCGGGAAGGTGATATCGGCCATCTTGCTTCGAATCTGCGCCTCAATCTCATCCTCGACCGCATCCGGCAGCTTATAGCCGTTTCCGTCAAAAAACTTGATTCCGTTGAACTCCATGGGATTATGGGATGCACTGATCACGACCCCTGCATCCGCATGGTGTGTTTTCGCCAGATATGCCACCGCCGGCGTCGGAAGGACGCCGAGATAGACCACATTGGCGCCGACCGAGCAGGCCCCTGCCATCAGGGCGTTGGCCAGCATATCCCCGGACCTTCTGGTATCACAGCCCACCATGATGAGCGGTCTCCCATTCTCCTTTTCGCCGGACAGAACATAAGCACCTGCCTGCCCCAGCTGCAGGGCAAGCTCCGCCGTCAGCTCATGATTTGCCACACCTCGTACGCCGTCTGTTCCGAACATTCTGCTCATAATCTCTGCCGTTCTCCTGTAGATACCGTTTCTAAGAAAACGCTGATTAAATCAGCGTTTCCTTAGAAGCCTCCGGTGGATCGCACGGATTTGCAAGGGAAAATGCTGCTTCGCAGCGCAAATCCGGCGAGGGAAACGCTTTCATCAGCGTTTCCCTTACGAAATCAATTCTTCGTCTGTTCCTGCTGTGTCTGACTCTGTCCTGTTTTGTGCTCTGCCGCCTCCGGCATCACCTCTACCGTGGCCGTGACGGTGTTGTTCACCTCCACGCCCTCCGGTGCGGTCACCTTGACCTGTCCCGAGTATCGACCGTCGAAATCGGTCTCCTCTGTGTCGCCGATCAGCTCACCGACATCAACGGTCGCGGTCAGATCCGCCGCCTTGATCGCATCCACCGCGGAGGTGATTCCCGTAACGCTGACGGTAAAGCTCCCTGTATTGGAATAGACACTGCCGGAGCCGGTTCCGTCATTGATCGAATACACCTCTGCCCGATAGCCGTCCGGTACATTCTCCAGCTGTACCTCCGAAACATTGACAGATACCGTGGATGTCTCGGCCTGCTCAATTCCGACCGTAATCCGTACCGTACCGTCCGACTGTGTGTCCGCCAGCGACACTCCCTCCGGCAGATAATCCCGGATGTCAATACCGGCCTGATAGCTGGAGGTGCAGCCGCTGATGTCTACGGCAGAGGCCGGTATCTGTATCTTTTCAATTTCCGTCAGTACCGTGGCCTTTCCGGCAAGCTTCACCGTTTCCGGATCGACCGTCACGACGCCGTTGCGCAGATATCCGGCTGCCGGTTCGCCGCTGACGGACACCTCAATCGGGACGGTTTTCAGAGGAAGGATGGCAACGTTCACCTTTACAGAGGTGATGTTCATATTCAGATTGGTGGTGTCCACATTGTTGCCCTCTGCGTCCACCAGACGCACATCCGCATACGTCGTAATGCTGCTGGTTGCCCCCGAAACGTCCACAACGGCCTTTGCGGATGCGATGGAGGAAACCACTGATTCCGGCCCGGACACGCGGATCTGATTCTGCTCCGGTGTTACCGTCCCGACCTCATACCCGCTGGCCGGTTCCCCGCTGGTTTCTGTCTGAAGAGAAAAGGAATCCGTCATCTTCTCCTCGATGGACAGCATGACGTTTTCCAGACTGCCGTCGATGCTTTCGATTTCGCTGCTGTTCCTGTTGGAGGAGTATTTGATCTCCACCGTGTTCAGGCTGGTCAGATTCTCTATGTCCGCCGTTGCGACGATATCATCCCGCGTCAGATCATCCAGAATGGAGCGCCGCGCCCTCACCGTTACCACCGGCACGACGTCCGTGTTGTCCAGAACCGTATATACCTGTCCCTGATCCGTGATCAGCGATGTGTGCTGCAGCTTGACCTGAACATTCGCAATTCGCTTGGTCGCGATCGGATCATTGATGTTGCTGACGACAATCCACAAAACGGCAGCGAACAAAAGCGCCATCAGTTTCATGCCCAGGTTATTCAGAATGTGAGGCTTGCTCTTGTTCTCCGTCATCCTGCTCCCTTTCCTTCCGATCCATCAGAAGCCTTTTTCGCTCCTCCACTTCCTTATCCTGCAGCTTGACCAGTCTGGCCTGCAGCTCGTCTCCCGTCACATCCAGTTCCAGATCTCCCCGGTAGGCGATGCTGATCTTTCCCGTTTCCTCCGACACGATGATGGTCAGGGAGTCGGTGACCTCCGAAATCCCGACACCGGCTCTGTGCCGGGTTCCCAGATCCTTGTCCAGCTTGTTGTCGGACAGAGGCAGATAGCAGGTGGCTGCAATCACGCGGTCTCCTGCGATGATCACCGCGCCGTCATGCAGCGGAGTGTTCTTCTCGAAGATATTGATCAGCAGCTGTCTGGATACCACCGCGTCCAGCTCAATGCCCGTTCGCTCCCACTCCTTCAGCGGCGTACTCTGCCGGATCACGATCAAAGCGCCGGTTTTCACCCTTGCCATGGCAACGCAGGCGCGTACAATCTCTGCAATCGTCCCGTCTGAAAACAGGCCGCCTCTTGCGGAATTATCCCGGAACAGCACGGACAAAACCTTCTTCTGTCCCAGCTCCTCCATCGCCGTGCGCAGCTCCGGCTGAAGGATGACGATCAAGGCAATCACTGCAATACCGGCAACATTCTGCACAATCCACAAAATGGTTGTCATGTTGAACAGCCATGCCAGCAGAATAAAAACGCCGATAAAGAACAGTCCCTTTACCAGCGCATACGCCCTTGTGTTCTGAACCCACACAATGATGTGATACAGCAGAAAAGCGATGATCAGAATTTCCACCACGTCAGACCAGGTCAGGCTCGGAATTTGCAGCACATCTATGTAATTGGAAAGCGTTTCCCGAATCAGCTCCATGCCTGTCTTTTAAAAATCCTCCCCGAACTCGTCTCCGTATCCGTCCTGTGAGATGTCTTCATAGTCCGGCTCCTCATACACCGGCTCCTCCCAATGCGGCATGCGGTCGTCCCGTCCGCCGCTTCTCATTTCCGCCGGCGGCCTCTGCGCGTGTCCTTGGGACCCCCGCCTTGCATTGATTGTCCGCACGGTTCTGCGGGGGCTGGCAATGGCGTTCTTCGGAACCGCCTTCACATAGTAATAATATTCATCATCCTCGAACTGCGTCGACTCCATTCTGGAATAATCCAGATTAAACAGCAGGAAGGAAAGCACCGCGCCCGCGGCAAAGCCGCCCAGCGCACCGGCCAGCGTAGCCGCCGCATGAACCGATGTATTCTGCAGCAGTGCCCCGCCGAGCACAATCATCAGCTGCAGGAGACCTCCGATCCCGGATGCCATGATCCATGCATAAGGGATCGGCAGACGCCGCACCACATATACGACCGCCGCAGCTGCCGCCACGGCAATCGCCATGATCATCATGGTCTTGTCCTGCATGATCCCATCCATCAGAAACTGCAGACGGCTCACCGCACCATCGGTTGATTCCGACTCGGCGGTGCTGCGGATGGCTGCCTCATTCTGATGTACGAACCGAAGAAAGCCGTCCACAACGACCCCCACTGCCACCGTGATGCCGCTGGCAGGCGTAAAGAGCAGCCCCCCGGCAATCGGAAGCGCATACTGCATTCCGATCGCACGGCAGAACGGATACAGCAGAAGCAGGATCGTGTCCCCCGGCGTAAACCGAAGGTATATCAGCAGCACCACCAGAAAAAGTACGCCGCCGATGGCCGCCGCCTCCAGTGCAAGGGAATACAGATGCAGCAGGATCACCAGCCCCAGGATGACGACCATAAAGCCGGGCGGACACACCGCCCCCAGCAGAGCGATGATAAGGGTCGGCAGAATGCCGGCCAGTGTCTCCTGATAGCCCACCTGCCCGTTGATCACCACAAGGGCCAGCAGCGTCACCAGAAATCCGGCCGCCATATCCAGCTGCTTCTCATATTGCGAATAGACCGAGAGTACCTTCTCCCGTAGCTCCAACAGTGTTGTCATACTGTGTCAGCTTCCTTCCTTTGCGGCAGCGGCCTTCCGCCGTTACCTTGTCCTGTAGCGCATTGCCAGCTGGAACAGGTCCTTCCGGAATCCCTTCCGGCACCGGCTCGCCCTGGTGTATCGTCTTCCGTACACGACGAGCGTGACCGCGGTCAGTACACCGATAAAGGCTGCGTACTGCAGAATCGTCTGCAATACAAAGCCCTGCATATTCGAGCTGTAAACCTTCTCGATGATTTCCTCAAAATGATAGACCGCATACGCCGCAAACAAAATCAGAAAGGCGAGGGTTCCGCTCACAAGGGTAATCAATACCTGCTTCGTCAGGTAATCCGCACGAAAATACCTTGTGATCTTGGAATCCTCCTTCCCCTCGTTGTCCTCATATGCCGCCATCCGCGTCATTCTGCGGACCCGATCCTGATTGATCATCGTTCACCTCATTCTGTCTGCAGATCCTCTCCGACCGCAAATGCCACATAATACACCGTCCCGGCTCCCCTCTGCAGCAGCTGTGCTGCACAGGCATCCACCGTTGCACCGGTTGTATAGATATCATCAATCAGCACAATTATCTTAGATTTTACATCATCTATAGGGGCAATAAAAGCATTTTTGATTTTGCTGCGCCGATCCAGCGCTCCCATTTCCCGCAGGACGGCGGTATCCTCCCTTCGGATGAGATATTCCTCATGTACCGGAATTCCGGTGATCGCTGAAATCCTGCGGGCCAGAAGCGACGCCTGATTGTACCCGCGCCGCCGCGCTCTTTCCTTCGAGACAGGGACCGGCGTCAGGGCATCGATCCGCTCCCCTGCAAAATTCCGAAGAAGGCAGTCCGCCATCTGTTCCCCCATCCAGTCCGCATACTCCGCGCGGCCCTCGTATTTGAGCCGGTACAGAGCCCCGGAAACATCCCGGTACCGATAGGCCGCGCCCCCTCTCCGGCAGGCATGCGTCACTCCCTCGCACCCCCGGCAAAACTCCGCCCGGGGATCCGCCAACGGCCGGCCGCAGCAGCAGCACAGCGCGTCCTGCTCCGACAGCATCCTAGGAAAAAGGTCCTCCTCACACTCTCTGCAGATCAGCCTGCCAAAGGGTCTGACCGCACGATCGCAGACAGGGCATCTTCTGGGAAAAACAGCATCCAGTGCCGTACGCCATAGAATGGTTCCCGCATGATTCTTCAAGCCGGACATCCGCCTCCTTTCACAGTTGATCTTCCTTCTTCCGTGCCGATGAAGCCGTCGGACATCACAGGCAGATTTCTTCAATCCGATCCCGAAGGCCGGAATATCTGGTGTAGGTGCCGGTGTTCTGCTCCATCCGGTTCACCGCCTCGGGATCGCCAAGAAGAACGACACATTTCCTGGCCCGGGTGATGGCCGTGTACAGAAGATTTCGATGAAACAGACTTGCCGGTCCCGACAAAAGGGGCAGAATGACCGCCGGATATTCCGACCCCTGCGACTTGTGTACGGTGATGGCATACGCCAGCTCCAGATCATCCAGCTGTGTAAAGGGATACCGCACCCGCCTGTTCTCATCAAAACGGACCACCAGCTCGGCAAGCTCAGGATCCACCTCCTCGACCGTACCGAAGTCTCCGTTGAAGACGCCCGTCCCCTTTTCCGAAGGGATCCCGAACTTCCCCGGGATCTCCCACTCGATCTGATAATTGTTCCGGGTCTGCATCACCTTGTCTCCGACCCGAAAGGTCTGATCGTGCGCCATGGTTTCCGGGCGCCCCTGCACCGGCGGATTCAGCACGCTTTGCAGCACCTCGTTCAGCCGGATGCAGCCCAGCGGTCCCTTTCTCATCGGTGTGAGCACCTGCACGTCGTCCTGCGTTCCCTGCACATATTTGGGCAGCATCTGCTGCATCAGCATTACGATGTGCTTGTAGATCACCTGCGGATCCTGTCGCTTCAGAAAGAAGAAATCCCTTGACTGATTGTTCAGCTCCAGAGGAATTCCCTGCAGAATGCGGTGGGCATTCATGATGATGTCGCTTTGCCGGGCCTGACGGAAGACCTTCTGCAGTGTAATGCTGCAGAAGCGGTCCGACTCCATCAGATCCTGCAGAATGCGCCCCGGTCCCACGCTG
This sequence comes from uncultured Sarcina sp., assembly GCA_964461705.1. Taxonomy (GTDB): domain Bacteria; phylum Bacillota; class Clostridia; order Lachnospirales; family Lachnospiraceae; genus CAG-791. The sequence continues at coordinate 13,941 of CAYXAN010000016.1, forward strand.
GGCAGCTGATGGATATCTCCGACCATGATCAGCCGCGTTCCCGGTCGAATTGCCCGCAGCAGGGCATGAAACAGGTAAAGATCCACCATGGACATCTCGTCGATGATGATGACGTCCGCCTCCAGCGGGTTGTCGTCGTCCCGTTCAAAGCGCCAGGACTCCTCTGCACCGCCCGGGATTTCACCCTCGTCAGTCCCCATCGCCTTGTAGCCGAGAAGCCGGTGAATGGTCATTGCCTCATGGCCGGTCGCCTCCGTCATCCGCTTGGCCG